>NZ_LKTL01000017.1:0-121388 GCF_001401775.1 Shewanella sp. P1-14-1
CCAACTAAAGCTAGCCTGACGTCCTGTCAGGCTTTCGCTATTACTTTAAATAAAGAGTCTTCAACGCATTTCAGCAATTTCAATGGGGAATATTGAGCCTGCAGGTTAATTGGTTTCTTCTAATCCTTAGGAAGTTATTTTGTAGCTTGCCGAAGAAGGCTAAAAACGAAGTTTAAAGCTGAATAATCCCCCGTTGGAAATCTTTCGCTTTCCAGAAAATTTCGCCGGGGCTGCGGGGGAGATGCAAGAGGGGTGAGCAGTTTCACCCTTCTTGCTCGGGTGTGGGCGAAGCGCCACGACGTAGATTTTATTTTAAAAATAGTAAAATAAACCTTGGTGGAAGCCAGTTTATTGAGAATGACGGATTCAGTTCACCAGTTGATGCATCTGCTTATTATCAATAATCCTTACAGCTTTAGTCGCTAACGATGGCTCACTTACTAACTCAGTATTTGATTTAACAGCAGCTGCCAACATGTTGTCTGCCACAAGTTTCCCTGTAATGGGTTTGTACTTGACTAAGGGGCCAATAAATACCCCTGATGCAATAGCAAAAAACTTCTGGCCAATATCTTCTAAGGTGCGCTTGTCAGCACGACTCCCTATTAACAAGCTTGGCTGAAAATAATGAATGCTGGTTATAGGCAGTTGCGCTAAATCACGCTGTATTTCACCTTTAATACGATTATAAAATACCTTTGAATTGGGGTTAGCATTCAGTGCGGTAACAACGAATAACGCTGTGCCATTATCACTTTGATGCGCCACAACCAATCTGCCAAAATCGAGTACAGCTTGGTAATCGACTTTTATGAAGTTAGCCTGACTACCAGCTTGCTTCATCGTGGTACCTAAACAGCAAAAAGCATGGTCGATTTTTACGGGTAAACTAAGTGTAGGTATTTGAGCTAACTGGGCTTGCATAAAGCACAACTTGGCAGCGCCTTGTTGAGTAGTGTTGATAGTGGGCCGACGACGGCCAATCACAACCACTTGCTCATAAGCCTCATTAGCCAGTAGCTCTTGTAATAGCTGCTGACCAATTAATCCTGTTGCGCCAATGATGACAGCGTTCATTTTATTCCCAGATCATGTAATCGCGTAAGACTTATTTTAACAGGTTTTAATTTTTAATAGCTTCCATTGATAAACCAGATGTTGTTTGAATATTGGTGATATCTAACTTGAATTAGTCAAAAGGCGCGTTTAACTTGTGTATTAATCTCAGATACCGCACTATTTTAGTTGCTGGTTTAAGCTACCCCAAGGAGAACATAATGGGACTTTTTGATGCGATTTTAGGTAATTCATCTGAAATGGATTTAACAGAACTTCAGCAAGAGCTGTCACCGATTTTAGCTGATAATGAATCTGTGCATATGGGCTACAAATTAATCCGTGACATGTTTGTATTTACCGACAAGCGTTTGATTTTAATTGATAAGCAAGGCATGACTGGCAAAAAAGTCAGTTATCACTCTGTTCCATATAAATCTATGACTCATTTTATTGTTGAAACTGCTGGTACATTCGACATGGATGCTGAGTTAAAAATTTATATCTCTGGTACTGAACACCCGATAGTAAAAGAGCTTAAAAAAGGAACGGATGTCGTGGGAATTCAAAAGGCAATTGCCAACTTTTCATTGTAATGCCTGTTCACTACTTTTAGTAAAATGACAGTGATGTCGTTTACCTAGCTTGGGCGTTTCAACAATTGCTTGCTAGGAAACGCAGTGACATGACACTGCATTAATATCGGATGGCTTTGTAAATAATGACCGACAAACAACACGCATCATTAAATGACGCACCTAAATCGATTCAACTTGCAGTCGATTTGATTCAATTACTTGAAGAAAACAACATAGATACAGTGACCGCAATTGAAGCATTACAAATTACGTTAGATGATTTTAAAAAGAAGTTAGAGAAGCAATAGTTTGTGTGTCGTATGGCTTAGGAGTATGTGAGTAGCAATAAGCCAAGTGTGATTAAGCAAGATCGAACTAAAATAATAAGGAACATTTATGACTGAAGCGCACCTGCCATTAACAGACTTTATCGAATACCCTCAAGATGAAATGCTTGAGCGGGCTAAGTCCAATTATCAAAATGTGAAACGTCGTCATTCTATTCGGAAATTTTCTGATAGACCTGTGCCACAAGCGATTATCGAACAATGTATTTTAGCTGCAGGGACAGCGCCAAATGGTGCGAATCATCAACCTTGGCATTTTGTCGCTATCAGTAACCCTGAAGTGAAAGCACAAATTCGTGAGCAAGCAGAAGCCATCGAACAAGCATTTTATGCAGGGCGAGGTGGCGAGGAATGGCTAGATAATTTAAAGCCATTAGGTACCAATGCCAGCAAGCCTTACCTTGAAACAGCTCCTTGGTTGATTGCCGTTTTTACTAAAAAACGTAGCGAGGATAATGGCGAGCAGAAGCAAAATTACTATGTGCATGAATCGGTTGGTATTGCGACTGGTTTTTTACTGCAAGCGTTGCACAATGCAGGCCTTGGTACTTTAACGCATACTCCTAAACCTATGTCATTTTTAAGTAAAGTGTGCGGTCGAGATAACGATAATGAACGACCATATATGTTGATTGTTGCTGGCTATCCTGATGAAAATGCCACGGTGCCACAACATGCTCTTGATAAGAAAAGTTTGCCTGAGATAAGTGATTTTATTGATTAATTCACTTAATGGGCCTGTTCACAGGCCCATTAAAGGCGATCATAAGCATCAAATATTAACGTTTACAGGAGAGCAAACATGGGGTTTCAGCGAATAATGGGTTTGCATGTGAGTGATGCCGCTGAGTATCAGTGTTATCGAGAAGCTATGATGCCGATTTTGACGCGTTATGGTGGCAGTTTCGGTTACGATTTTGAAGTCTCAAAAGTGCTAAAAAGTAAAACGGATCATCATATTAATAGGGTATTTACCATCGAGTTTCCCTCGCAGACGGTAATGGACACATTTTTTAATGATCCTGAGTACTTAGTTGTAAAACAGCGTCACTTTATGCATTCAGTGTCTCATGCAACTGTGATTGGTTTACACGAAACGACGCTATGATGAAGATTACGTATTGATAGGAGAAATGATCTGCTATGGCATTATGCAGGTGATAATGACGTGTTTTATTTCTTGCTAATGATGTCGACTTACCATTTTAAACCTTACACCTTTTAAATCTTACACATTTTAATTCTTACACATTTTAATTCTTACATAAGTTATCTAGCATCAGTCACTAATCACTTTCGACTCACTTTTGGGGCTCACTTTAGGGGCTCACTTCAATGCGCTGATATCTATGTGTTAATACCAAGTCTTATGACTGTGTATTTGTCCTTCCTTTGTTTTTGTTATCTTTGGAATAGCTTGTATTCAATAATTTCTATAAGCCGCGACTTCTAACGTTTTTTGGTTAACAAAACCCATTTTTTATACGTCATTCTATTCAATATTCTGATGATGATATATAAAGTGACATATGAGTTAATGAATTGTTTTTACAATTATTTATTTAATTTTTGATGGTTTTTTAGAGCTGGGCAACGGTTATTTATAGTGGTGGTCGCTATAGTTTTGGGTGATGGGTTTTTAGCGCAGCTTCTTAATGTCGTTCACGATAAATTAGCGAGCAAACCCTATATCGATTAACTGTAAATGACTTTACTGTGCTGATTAGTATGGCGCAGAACAATATCACATTGCCTAGGGCGTTCATGGAAAACTTATATTTGACGTTGGGAATAAGCCAAGATGCAGATGCTGAGGAAATATCAGCAGCCTACGAAAGCTTATATTTATTTTATCATTCTGACGATTATCAAAGTGAATATGCTGATACCGATGTCAAACTTGCCAACATTGCAGTGTCCTATGACATCCTAAAGTCCGTTACCAAACGCCGTGCCTACGATGAATTATGGCAACACTATCAGCAGAATAAATCTTCTGATCTGTTAGTCGATGTACCTGATATGGACTATGAGTTTGAAGTTGATGGCGACCACATGGCTCAATGGACTGAACGGGTTGAGCAATACCCTCAATTACAAGAGCTTTTTGATAATCTCTCTGGTTTGTCTATGGTATTAGCAATTTCTTTTAAGGCTTACTTAATTGAAAGTCAGCGTTTTGAAGAGGCGGAACGCTTGGCATACATCATGTGTGCCCAATATATACGACGCTTCTTTGATGAGGAGCAAAATATCAAACCGTTGGCTGAAGGCTTACTTAGTGCAACGAGTGTGTCAGAAAAAGTGACTGTCGATGAGTTATTTAAGCTACAAGGGATAGAGGTCAACATTGAAAATGAAGTCATTGATTTAACTGAATCTATTTTTAAGCATAATCAAAATGACTTCGATTCGAGTCATCATCGACGCAGAAAAACGACTCAAAAAGAGGGGGGGACTGCGCCGTTCTCTTCCCAAGCGTCAACAGAAGACATATCTACACAGATTGAAGGCGAACATCGCTTGTCTCAGGTAACACCAAGGGCAAAAAGTGCAACAAAGCTAAATGAGCCCCTTTTGAGCGTAACAAAAAGAGGAGTATGTAAAGGCGCTGCCGTCATCGTGGTGAGTCTATGCTTGCTTGTGAGTGTTTCCATTGTTGCTTTTTAAGGTGCATAAACACTGGTTAGGCTTATTTTCAGCGCTTACTTCCAACCTTGGAGCCATTGACGATTGTCCTTTAAATCTCGCCAATTAATAGAAAACTCTTGTGCATTCATTTCAGCGCGAATAATGCACTCTGTGACATTCTGATCTTCGTCCTTACTCACCTTAATCACCGAAAAGTGTTTAAGTTTTTGGGTGACATTTACTTTAGTCCACTTGCTGTGTAATAGCTTTTTAGGGTGTAAAGGGTTCATCATTTTCCTTATATAGTTAATGCTATGGACAGTAATTTGTTAGGCATATTAACTTCATACGTAGACATTTCTAATAAAGTTCATTGCCCAATGGCTGCGATTAACGTTTTAGTTAACGCTTTAGTTAAGAATGCTGAAAACCACTTATGAGGTTCACTATTTCTTATTCGTGAATGCTGAACTCAGTGCAAAGGGGCATGATATTGGGCATTTTGTTGAAATGAATAAATGCGTCACTAGCAACCAAGCCAGATGATGAGTGTTGAGGGCTTTAGGAGCTTACCTACTTTGACAGCAGTTAAGTCATGATTCATGGGGAAAATAACAACACGTAGCTTAGCAAAAAGCTAGCTACGTGTTTAATTTCGCTTGTTAAATAAAGCGTTGGTTTATTCAGCTGTAGGCTGTTTCATGTTATCGCATACTAGGCAAACGATTGATAAGCAAAGTGCATAAAAACCAACCATTCCTAACACCATCGCTCCACTCTCGCTCCACAACATGTCAAGAAACACTTCTACTTCGCTCATTTGTTTACCTCTTAGTCATTACAATGGGATTAAGTGACATCTATAGGTCACTTGATATCAACTAACGAAAAATTAATTTTCAGTGGCTAGCTGATTAAGGGGCGCGAATATTAGCAAGAACAGATTAATAAACTATCAAAACTTAAAGTTATTACTCTAATTTTGGCGTTTGTGAGATGAAACTTAACAATCTAGAATCAGTTTTGTTAAGAGTCTGGTGTTTTTTTAACGCATTGGTTGGTAATGTTACTGCGTAAGGTAGGCTTTATTTTTGGTTGTTTTTGATTTGAATTGTCATTTGAGTGGTTAGTTAATATGGGTATGTACACTAAGTTAGGCAAGGCCTCTTCGTTAAAATATTCCTTTCATTGAAATACATTTATCGAAAATAATGGTCTCATTCGCTTTTTTAGGTTGATGCAGGGTTCGAAGCTTGTATTGCCTGTTGTAATTGGGCGAGATTATTGACGATGACATCAGCCTGTGTTTGATAATCGGGTTGCTTATGATGATTGATAAAAACAGATGTCATGCCAGCATTTTTAGCCGCTTGAATATCATAGAGGTAATCACCTACATAAATGAGCGTCTTAGCGGGTAATTGCCATTGTTTAGCTATCGCCAGTAGCGCATCGGGAGCGGGTTTTGCAGGATAACATTCTCGGGTTAAGACTAAATCAATATCAATATTATTTTGGGTAAGTTTAGTGGCTGTGGCTGCTTTGCTGTTTCGAGTGACTATGGCACAAGGCAATGACAAGGTTTTAAGGGTGTTGAGTAACGGGTGCATATTGGGTAAGGCTTTAGCATTTAGAGCATCATTGGTTTCATGTTGAATGATGATATCGTGTGCTCGTTGTCTTTCAATATGAGTTGGTAATGCATCAATAAAATCTAAGATATCGATATTAAGCGGGCATGCTAACTCTTGTTTTATATGGGTAAAGTTAAGCTCCGACTCTACTAATGTGCCATCTAAATCAAATATAACACCCTGAATACCTGTTAATGGGCTCATTAGTGGTCCTTATTCCTACTTTACATTCACTTTATAAAGTGACTTCAGCTGATTTTTTAGCACAAATTGGTGCTAACTCCCACAGCATAGAAGCACCCATTAATCATGCTCTTCAAATTCAATACTGTCTAGCTGTAATGAGAATGCGCCGGCTTGTTTATTCGCAATCAAAAATCCCACTCGATTAACGTTATTAAATTCGATTGTTGGTGCGTTTATACTTCTTCCACGAAATTGGGCAGCAAAATCTTTCTGGCTAAATAAATGCTCGGTGACTTGGCCCTTTGTGGTTTCAAAGTTGGCTACATAGGCTTCGCCATATGAAAGCTCCGAGGTTTTAAATCTTAGCTGATACTGCTTCCCGTCGCCCAGTACCGTTAATTTGACTTGTTTTGTTGCGGGAATGGATGAAGTGATTTGATACTCCATTGAGGCAAAGCCACCATTGTTTTCTAAAGACACTTGACCGCTAAAGTGCACATGGCCTGAGGAGTTAATATCGGCTTTTGTCGTGGCACTATGGTTAATTTCAATTTGGCTAGAGGATATGCCGCCCATGACAGAGTCATTGCTTATCCTTGCGGGGGTTAATTTATCTGAAGAGGCAAACTGTATTTCCATGGCACGGCTCCCAAAGCTGGAGAGTAAAAAACCGTAAACGGCTATAGCAAACAAGCATTTAACAACAAGTGCAAATAAGCCACCTGACGAGGTAAAATGTTGGTTTGATTTTATGGACAAGCCTATCATATCTGGCTCCTTTTGCTTAATCGGACAACATTGATGAGTGTAAAGCAACACGTAAAAACAGGATAAAAGAGCGACTTATCTCGGGTGGAAGATAAGCCGCAAAAGGGTCGGACGGAGATTAGTAATGAAAAGTCATTTCAGTGTTGGGTGCCTATTCTTCGGCAACAAAGTCGTCCATTAAAATGACAGAGAACATTGAAGTGTCATTTTCTGCATCAACGGCAGCTACGCTGTATAACCCATTTCCTGCTAATGATACGGCAAGTGGGCCTATGGCGACGGTTTTGGTGCCTGTTACTGTTACACTTACGGTGTAATCACCTGGTGCAACACTTAAACTGCCAGATGCTGCTTTAAATGGCACATCTGTTAGCGCTGGATCAGCATCACTGATATCGGCTGTTGGTGTTAGGTAGACATCAACATTACCAGCAGAATAAGATGCGTGAATAACATTTAGTCTTGCTTCAGTGGCAATACGTCGAGTGTGCTCTGCAAAAGCCCATGGGCTAATATCATTGTCAGCAAGAGAGCCAACAGCGAGGACTGAATAGCTGGCGCCTTGCATCAGATCGACAGCTGCATCTTTAATCACTTCGACCGAATTGTCAGCATCTGCTGCTACCGTCACAGTGTGCATGCCTTCTGGAATATTGACGTAGCCTGCGAAATTACCAAATGACAGCATATCAATAGCTGGTGTTGTGCTGCCGTCTAAGAAAACATCTACAGCGGGGGCATCAGCTACTGCATGTACGACACGAATATCGCTACCACTATTAACGTCATTCAGAAGGACTTGCCCTTCTGGTAGTGCAACAAGTAGGGCGACTGGTGAGTCTCCTGACCATTCATTTGGAATAGCAGAGATAAAGTAATCCATTCCAGCAGCTAAATTGACCGTTCCTGAGTCGAAAACAACCGTTTTGTCTCCTGCTGGAGTAATTCTAATTTGGTAGTCGCTTGTGGGGACTTCTAATTGATCGCTGTTGTCCATGTAGTTGGCTGACAGGGTAGGATCCATCATGGTGATATCGGCCATTGGTTCTGTCACATATATATCAACAAGTCCTACGCTTGGTGTAGCATGTAACACTTGTACTCGAGCGTTATCAGCAGTGATGTCAGATTCTTCATTTGCAATGAGTTTGAGCATTAAGGTTTCGTCACTTACCTTACCCAGAGCAACGGCGGTATATTCCATATCTTCAGCCACTGCAAGTTCTGCTTCAAGTACTGTAAGCGTTGTGCCGTCAGCAAGTTGTGCGTCAACTGCGATTGCATAGGTGTTGGTGGCGACTTCTAACAAGCCGCTAGACATTGCATAGTCTACGTCACTCAGTAACGTCGCGCCGTCTGCGGTGACATTGACCATTGGCGCATCACTGCCAGCGTGGATTACACGAATGTCTGCATAGGTAACAACTGGAGCTTCGGAATCAGCTGCTGTGATCGTATCATCGTCATCATCTGAACAAGCGGTTAAACCAATCAGTGAAAAGCATAGTGCAAGAGAGTAGATCCTTTTCATCGTTCTTTCCTCAAAATGTGTTTCTTAAACGAGCTATTTAATTTCTGTTTGATTGCTGAATTCAGGCGCTGATTTCGAGGGATAATACGGCAATTGCTAATTTAGGATCATTTTTTTCTGCTGAAATTGTTCAGTTGAGATAAGTAAGACCATGCTGCATGGAAGCATAATTATCATCGACACTCGATCTTTTTAGTTTTAATCTGTAAGTAGAATAGGGTTCTTAAGGCATTTTTCGTGACTCAAAAAAGCAGTAACAATGAGCAAAAAAAATCACCAATGTTTAAAGTGGTTTCGTTTAATTTATTTAATTTTATTGAACCGCCATCAGCGTATTATGACTTTGAAAATATCTATTCTCATCAACAATGGCAGAAAAAATGCGGTTGGATTTGCGATTATTTAGCTGCGCATCAACCCGACATTATTGGTTTTCAGGAAGTGTTTAGTCCGGATGCATTAAAAGCGTTATTGGCACCATTAGGGTATCAATATTTTGCCGCTTTAGATGAGCCTAGTTTAATCAGTGATTATGTTTATCAAAGCCCTGTGGTGGCGATTGCATCCAAATATCCCATTATTGAATCCGCATTAGTGACACCTGATGCAACCTTGTTTCCGCTTATGGGGATTGCTAATGACTTTAGCTTTAGTCGTAAACCTTTACGGGCAAAAATTGCATTAGCTGAGTTTGGTGAGTGCGAGTGTTATGTGGTGCATTTAAAATCTAAACGCAGTGGCATGGGAGTCGATACTCTGGCCGAGTCAGGTATGCAAGGTGGCGCCGATTTAATGGCTCGCCAAGCACTTGGTAGTTGGGCGTCTAATATGCAACGTGGGAGTGAAGCGGCTTTATTGTTTAATGAAATCACCAAGCAGCGCACTGAAACTCAGCTGCCAGTAATATTAATGGGTGACTTTAATGACACGTTGCAAAGCACAGCATTAGAGGCTTTTAGAGCGAACGGTAAGCGGGTATTTCGTAATGATATTATCGATCCTAGCTTGAGATTATTGAACGATAAAATGTTAGCTGACGCTTTTGCTGAGTTTAGTTTGTTCGATACATATGAGCTGTTTCAGACCAGAAAAAAATTGAATGCTACTTTAGCGCAGGATGAGTATGAGTCAGGTTTGCATGATGAAGATTCCGATATTGCAGAAGACGTTTTACCACCTGTAGACCCTCTTAAATATGCACGCCAAGCAACTCACTATTTTGGCAATACTGGTTCAGTATTGGATTATATTTTGGCTTCATGTGAATTCGATGCTAGCCATCCTAAAAACCTTGCCGAAGTCAGTGATTATCAAACCCATGATCGTCACCTTGTGAGACCTGAATACGAGCGGGACAGTGACAGCACAGATCATGCGCCTATTATGATGACATTCACATTGCGAAGCTAACTCAGCTTGTCCAATACAACCTGTTTATTCTCATCTATCTCTATAAGTAACTTATTTATTTTTAGATAAAAATATTTTGCTGCGACAGATTTTGTCGCAGGTTAGTATTAAGCTAAATACTCTAGAAATGGAGATGATGCTTTATGCAGACCAATATTCAGCGGCAACTTGCCATGCTCGAACAAATACCTAATCACCCTAGGCGTATAACGGCGAATGAGTTGACAGATAGGCTCAATAGCCGAGATTTTGATGTCGGTTTAAGAACTGTGCAGCGCGAACTGAAAGCAATGTGTGACATGGGGTTATTTGGTCTTGAATTGGACGATCGCAATAAACCATTTGGTTGGTCAATTGCAGCTTGCTGGCGTGGGCTAAACCTGACTTTGATGGATCAACATATGGCACTCGCATTTCACACGCTTAAGCACAGCGCCAGTCAGTTATTGCCTCCGCAAAGTTTAAAACAGCTTACGCCATATTTTGAACGAGCTGATCAAGTGTTGGCGAGCGATCCTAATAATCCATGGTTGTATTGGGCATGCCGAGTTGCTCAGTTACCCAAGCCCTTTCCGCTTATTTACGCAGAGCAAGATCCAAAAGCGTTTGAGACGGTTCAGTATGCATTACTGCATAAGCGCCAGCTGGCTTGCCAAATTCAAAAAATGATTAAAGGTCAAAGTTATTGGATTAACTACGAACCGATAAATCCCGAAGGTATCACCATTTCAGAGGGGGTCGCTTTACTGGCTTTTACTGTTGGGTCTGCTCATGAAAAACGCTATGTTCAGTCTATCGAGCAATTAAGAGATATTCGCCTGCTTGAGACGCAAGCAATTACTCGAGATGATTTTGATATTGCTCGAACTGGTATTGATAATTCATCGACGTTAATTGATATAGAGTTACACGTATCGCCAAAAGCTAATTTCATCTTCCATCAATCTAAACTCAGCGAAAACCAAACCATTGAGTACTTATCAAGTGGACAATATAAGGTAAATGCCAGTGTGAGTGATACACCAAGACTAAGAGCTTTCTTATGGGAGATGGCTGACAACGTTGAAGTTATTGCTCCAGAAAGGCTCAGGGATCACTTTGTCCGTTTAATTAATAAAATGTCCAGGCAGTATCAAAACGTTACGACTTAGTTTGTCGCACCTTGAGGTTAGGCTATTGATAACATCGTAAGGAGAGTGACTTATGTTAGATATTAAGCCTAAACATCCCCAAGCCCCTTGTATTGCCGTCTTTGGCGTCGGAGGTTGTGGATGCAATACCATTAATCAATTAAGCCAGTCTTCATTAAGTGACAATGTCGTGCTGATTGCTGTGAATACCGATGCGCAATCACTGGCCGTATCTGCGTGCAGCTCACGCCTACAAATCGGCACCGAAGTGACAAAAGGTTTGGGTGCCGGCGCCGATCCTCAAAAGGGATATGCAGCGGCGCAAGAGTCTGAAGAACAATTAAGAGAGCATATCCAGCAAGCTGATGTCATTTTCATCACCGGTGGTATGGGAGGCGGAACAGGAACGGGTGCGGTTCCTTTTATTGCCTCCTTAGCAGCAGAATTAAATAAGCCTTTGGTTGCTGTGGTTACCACGCCATTTAGCTTTGAGGGGCTGCAACGAAATCAACTGGCAAAAGAAGGCATAGATAATTTGATGCAGCACGCATCGGCAGTGATTGTGTTGCCTAATGATAAGCTTGCTAAAACCTTGGATAAAAAGATTACTTTAGTGAATGCTTTTTTCGAAAGTAATCGAATTTTGCAGGATGTATTAGCGGGATTAACGACCATTATTAGTCAGTCTGGACTGATTAATATCGATTTAAATGATTTTATTACCGTGGTTAGCCATCGAGGCCGCGCGGCGATGGGGGTGGCAAGGCAAGCAGCTGATGAAGAGTTACAGCACACCATCAATAAGTCGCTGAAAAATCCATTATTGGAAGATATTGATTTAACTTCTGCAAAAGGTGCCATTGTCAGTGTCATGGCTACAGAGCAAATCGAGCTTAGTCAGTACCATAAAATAGGTGAAATATTACAACAAGCGTTAGCTGATAAAGCGGTGGTCATTATTGGGCTGACCATTGTCCCTGAACTTGAATCTGAGCTTGAGTTAATGGTGATTGCAACAGGTATTGGAGACAAAGAGGCAAATAAAGAGGAAAAGGAAGCGGCAAGTGGAATAGGAGATACATTAGCAAGTAATACTGATGAGAGATTCGGCCAATCAGAATTATTGAACCTACATGATTTTTTAGCCGAAAAATCACAAAATCCTCAAACGACATCATATTCATCTTCTGAGTTTGATACCCCGACGATAACCCGTCGCTCCCCAAACAGGGTTTTTAAGCGATGCCTTAATGATGGTGCAGCTTAGCTATTTTTTGAGTCAGTAATAAATGACAAGACAATGGTTTGAATGGCTTTAATGGTTTATTGCCATAGATTACAAGAAGGCATCGCCTTAATAAAACAATGCCGTTTCTATGAAGAAACGGCATTTGATATGTTAGCGATTTAAATAATAGCTTATTGATTTAGCATTTCACTGATTTTCACGCAGCCTTGTTCTTTTTGGCGTGCCTCAAGTAGTGCGCGACGCGTCATTTGAGATAAGCCCGTTTCGGTATCTAATACTCGGTTGATGGCTGCAATATTGGCATTATTGCAAGCTGTTGGGATTAACGCGCGATTGTAAGCCCGCATAAATACTGGGCCCTTTTTATCTGTTTCTGTAATATTGGCTAAGCGCTCTTCTGCCGTTGCTGCACTGAGTAGCTTTTGTTCACTTGGGTATAAATAATTCATCGCCACCCGTAACTTAGAGAAAGGCATGTCTGTATCGTGTTCAATATTGTGCAGCCATTGGCGCTTTATTTGCGCTTGTGGCCGACTGACTTCTGCCGCTATTGCAGATTTTTGGCCGCTATCAGAACTGTCTGCTTGCTTCTCTCTTGTAAGTAGTTTGGCACTATTTGGGTAATCATAACGGTTAAGTTGGATAATGATTTTCCAGCGTAGATCTTGGTTAATATTCAAGCCTCTTATCGCACTATGGCCGCTAAGAAGATCGGCTAAATGATCTAATGCGTCACGACTGTTCGCCATGGCGATATAACTATCAAACCAGCGACGTTGGAAGTCAGGGTTATCATGATGCTGCATAGCCATACGTAAGCTCATTTGGCTCAGCGCACGGTTAACTTTTTGTGCATAGGCTTGATGATTCGGCGCCATGCTGTTCAGGTATCGTTGTGCTTGTTTCAAGTTGCCGATAACTTGCCCTA
This sequence comes from Shewanella sp. P1-14-1, assembly GCF_001401775.1. NCBI lineage: Bacteria > Pseudomonadati > Pseudomonadota > Gammaproteobacteria > Alteromonadales > Shewanellaceae > Shewanella > Shewanella sp. P1-14-1. The sequence goes on from NZ_LKTL01000017.1 coordinate 13,449, forward strand.
AAATAGTGTAATCCTGCTCCTTAGGGGCATTAACCAGTGCAACATTGATAAATTGTTTTAAAGACGCTTTTCCATCAGCAACACTATCCCACATGCTCTGCCATAACATTGACCTAAGCAGCGGATCGTTGACTTTACTTAGCTGCTCTTTAGCGGTTTGAAATGACTGCTCATCGAGAGTCACTTTAACGTAGCCCCAATCATCAAAATTTGGGTAAACCAAATTAGGACAGTGCTTACCAATAACCTCTGGCACTGCGGTTTTCTCACCTTTATAAGTCACGGCAACTTTAGGACCTGAGTGGACAGAATAACGACTAACATTAAATAGGGCGACTTGAACTCGTTGCTCTCGTAAAGTTGGTAGCTCGTTGCTTGGCGCGGTTTGCAGTAAATTGAATTGGCTTATGCGGCCATTTTCACAACGAAAATCAGCTTCAAGTGTGTTAACACCAGCTTGATATAGCCACGCTTGAGTCCATTGAGATAAATCTCGGTTACTGGCTTGTGCCAAGCTGCCAATAAAGTCATCGAGCTCAGCATTTTGGTAACTGTATTTTTCTAGGTACTGCTGAACCCCTTGCTGAAAAGTGTCCTCACCCAGTAAGTGACGTAATTGCTTTAGTGTTGACGCCCCTTTGTAATAGGTAATTGCATCAATATTATCAAATGCATTCATGCTGGTGGGGACTGGGACTTCTATTGGGTGAGTCGTCACTAAGCTATCTTGACGATAAGCGCTTTGTTTTCCATGGGCGTAAAATGTACGCCATGCATGGGTAAACTCAGTGGCTTCACTGGTTGCTAAGGTACCCATAAATGATGCAAAGCTTTCATTTAACCATAAGCCATTCCACCATTTCATCGTGACTAAATCACCAAACCATTGGTGAGCCATTTCATGCATAATAACCCCAGCAAGTCGCTGCTTTTGCGCTGCGGTCATCGTGTCTTTATACATGAATCGGTTTTCTGCAAAGGTGACTGCTGCTGCATTCTCCATTGCACCATATAAAAAGTCTGGCACTAATAATTGGTCATATTTTTTGAAAGGGTATTCGATGCCAAAGTAGTCATCAAAAAAGGTTAGGCCTTGCTTAGTGTAGGTAAACCAGTCCTTCGCGGTGACTTGCTCGGCGACAGACTGCCTAGCAAATAATCGCATCGGGTATTTGCCACTATTATCTTCCCAAACATGGTAAGGCCCTGCGTGCATAGAAAAGTTATATGGGCTTAATTTAGGGGTAACTGGAAAACTCCAAACATTGCTATCTGCTTGTTCGTCGATTTGTGTTTCACGCATGGTACTAATGACATGCCAATCTTTAGGCGCTGTGACGCTAATCTTATAGGTGGCTTTTAAGTCTGGTTGGTCAAATACGGCAAACATTTGTTGAGCTGCTGCTGGTTCAAAGTGTGAATAGAGATAAACTTTGTTATCTACAGGGTCAACAAAACGGTGTAAGCCTTCACCGTTGGTGCTATGTTCACGGCTATATTCCACTTCAATGGTATTGCGCCCCGTACTTAATAGCTGAGGGTTAATGGTGAGGTAAGCATCATTGTAGTTGGGGTAGATTGCTTTGCCATTCACCACAAATTTACTGATGTTGGCTTTGTTTAAGTCCAGTGTAAGCGGCTCTTTATTATTGCTGAGGATAAAGTCTACTGTTGTATTTGCATTAAAATGAGTGTCGCCAGTTAATGTAAATTGAAGTTGGTAGTTGACTTCAGAAATGATAGTTGAGCGAGCCATCGCTTGTTGCTGACTAATATTAGCACTGCCATCTCGCTCAGTAAGACCGATATTGGATGTACTTGAGCAAGCAAACAGGCCGGCACAAGTTAGCGCGACGATTGACGACTTAAACAATTTCACTTTTTCTTCCCTAAATTTATTATTGTTATATTCACGGTTATAAAAAAGCCGACTCAAGGTCGGCTAAATTTTATGGTATCAGAGGTTTATAGACCTAAGAAAGACTTAGATTTTACTTTACGAATTTCTTTTTCATCAGACCACTCGATTAGACCTGTTTCTAGATCCATTAGGCGCATAGTCATTTTGTAGTAAACATCTTTTGTGCTGCCATCTTGTTTTACGATGCTAGATAAGTTGCCGTAAAGCATGTATTGCGCACCAACTTGGCGACCAAACTTTATCGCTGTTGATGGGTCAACCATACCAGCATTGTTTTGGTAATCTAGCTGCTTACGCACAGCATCCACTTTCGTCATATCGATAAAACGGAACTTGCCTGAGCGAAGTAACTTGTTGCTGATAGTGTCAGTAACAGATTCTGTATCAATATGCTCTGAGGTTTTATTTTTAATTTTGTCGACGAAGATAATTGGGCGATCGTTTTGAGTCATTACAATCACTGGTGGGAAGGTCAACATGCTATCAACCATTTTAGCAGCAATAGCTTGCAAATCCGTTGAGCCAAAGTTTTCATTGACGGTTTCTACTTCAGTTGCGTCGCCATACTCAACCTTAGATTGACAAGCTGATAGCCCGATTGCAGCGGCTAAAACAAAAATCAGTTTAAAATGTTTCATAGTAAGTTCCATATTGAATATGACTTATAAATAGTCGAGTTAGATAATTATTGAATAAAAACGGGTTTGATTTCCAGTCTCTATCACCCAAATTAATGTTGCACGGTTTGGTTTTACATCAATTTTAGCCGCAGGACTGTTGCCTAAACGGATTTGATACTCGCCTGGCTCTATGTACTGGCGGGCAATTTGTGCTTGTCGAGGCAAGGTTAACCAACTTCGTCTGTCAGCTTGCTCTGTCACAACGTTAAAAATTTGCATTAATATTGCCGCCGCATCAGCTTCGTTATTACGGCGTTTACTGCCACTTTCGACGCTTCGAGTCATTTCAGACTTAGTATAGACCCGCGCAGCTTGACGCACCAAGGCTGCAGGTAAATCTTCTTTTAATGCATTAATTGCTAAGGCATCGATATTGGCAATAGGTTCCGCTTTTAATACGGTTCCGAGCCCTTGGATTGTGGATGGTGCAATTTGTTGCCTATGGGGCTGGTAAGTTGCAAGTGACACGGTTTGCCAGTTGCCATCGATAGTGAAGGGGACCGTTAGGCTTTGTTTTTCTGGTACAAAGCCTTTTTCAACCACCATAACCACTTGGCCTTGACCTTTTTTAGGTAAAATAGCATCACCCCAACGACGTTTAAATTCATCATATTGCGGCATGGAAAGTTGCTTGGCGAGTCTAACTAGGTCTTGTTGCAAGTACTTATTATTGGGAGTGATTTGAGCGGCTTTTCGGTAGTCAATGTACGCATCGTTAGGCTCACCTAATAACTCATGCAACAAGCCAGTGGTGTAATAACTGTAAGCATTCAAAAACGAGCTAGTGACAGTACCTGTCGCTTGGTCTAGTTTGTTAATTTCGCTATCAATCGTACCGTTAGCCATTGCTCTAACTGACTTTTGAGATTTTTGGTAGCGTGCTTGTTCACTGCTTTGCAGTTGGTTACTGCGGCGAACTTCGACTAATGCACCCTGTGCATCGCCAGAAAAGAGATAATTAAAGGCTTGATATTGATGCACCATAATGCGCTCATAACCCGGTCCACGATAAGGGATGGCATTATCGTTTAATACTAAACTACTGGCGGTGGCAGTCAGATCAGAGGCGCTAATTGTGGCTCTGTCATCAAAGGCTTTATAAGCGCTAATCGCTTGTTCATAGTAGGTTTTACTGGCTTCAAAGTTACCAGAGACTTGAGCGACTCTCCCCGCTTCTTGTGCATACAACAAACCATCGTTACTGTCGATTTGTGCTGCTAGCTCAGGCAGTTTGGCTGCAGGTGAGGGACTGGCTAGGTTTTGTTTTATCGGCGCAATTTGAGATGGATAATTAATTAAAACGCTATTATATGCGCAGCCAGTTAAGCTGAAACAGATTAAGGCAATACTGAGCAATTTATTCATTGGCTCACACCTTGCCCGTCGAGTGATGGAGAATGTAAGTTATTGTATGACTGGTTGGGTATCGGAAAGTCAGCTTGATTGACATATTGCAGTTCTGGCATCTTGACCCGTTCAAGCAAGGTCATACCTTGCAAATGGTCAAACTCATGTTGAAAAATTCGTGCGATAAAACCGTCCAATTGCTGCTCGATACTATCGCCTTGAAGTGACTGATAACGTACAGTGATGCTTTTATGACGTGTTACTTCAAGACGTTGTCCCGCTATAGATAAACAGCCTTCATTCTCTGTTTCCATTTCATCAGACACCGCAATAATTTGCGGGTTAATCACCACTGTCGCTTGGGTGAGTGGCGCGCCAGGATAACGAGAGTTAGGTTTAGAATGCATGATAAAGATAGCTAAATTACTGAAAACTTGTGGGGCTGCAATCCCCACTCCATGAGCCGCGTTCATTGTTGCTATCATACTGTTAGCAAGCTGAACCAAAGCTTGATCAAATGTCACCACAGCTTGTGTTTGGCGGGTTAAAATTGTTTCGCCAGTTTGGGCTATTGTCATGATGTCACTTGCAGGCATAACGTTCCTTAAATGTTTGCAGTTAATCTTGTATAACTTAGGTGTAGCACAAGCTTACATCGCGTTTTGCTTAGGACACCTTAGTTTTTGATTTCATGAGTAATCAATGTAACAAATAAAATGCAATGACACATTAATAGTGTGGCGGCGGTGTTTCTTCTGCTTGGGTTGCCATATTGCTTGGCTCCATCGCTTGCAGTTTATTGACGATTAATGACATTTGATGTTGTTGGAACGCAACTAAATCATTTAATTTAATGACTTCTTGGTTTAGCTCTTCGATTGTTGAATCTTGAAAAGCGATTTTCATTTCTAAATCATCAATTTTTTGTTGCATATCTTGCATGTTTTTCTCTCACATTGATGGGGATGAATTGCTTTAAGGTAGAGGTCCCCATGACTCAACTAAACCTTGATTACTGATACTGACTAAATTTTGCTGAGCATCACTTGCAATAGAGTATACAACGGCGCCTCTATTTTGACTGTTTTTAGTTAACTGAATTTGTCTATTGGCCAGTTTTTTACCCGATTGCACCTGCCAAAGGATAATTTCTTTTGAGGGTGACCCTGTGACGAGTATTTTATCCTGATGAATAAATCTGGCACTGCTGAAGGTCATTTGACGGCGGTTAATGGCTAATGAAGTGACTTCTTTGCCATCGCTGTTGTTATAGATATTTCCATTTCCGGTAATATCACTAGCGAAACTGAGTGAGCCACTTTGATTTAATTGCACTTTGCCGATACGAGAGCTGAACTGCCATTGGTGAATCGGTTGCCCTGTAGTGGCTTGCCATAAAATGACTTGTCCGTCATTAGAGCCTGTTAATGCACGTTGGCCATCTGCCGAAATAGAGACACTCGAGACGCGCTCATTATGGCCTAAAAACTTAATGAGACTTTTCTCAGGTGCTAGTGACATGACAGAACCATCAATTAATCCCACTAACGTTTGGGCGTTGTTGGCAATCGCAACAGACTGTGCCGATGCTGGCAGTGACCACCAACCGATAGATTGACCTGTTTCGACATTCCAAATGGCTAATGAATCGGTTGTGAGTGTTGCTGCATAGTGAGCATTGGCTGAAAATGCAGTATCAAACACATTATTGATAGTATTATCGGCCTTGTTACTGTGTTGCCAGCGATATTTTAAGCTTTCTTCCTTGAGATCCCATAATTGAACCCCATTACTTGAAGTACTGACGAGGGCAAGCTGCGCATCTTGAGACAAGCTCGCACTATAACTCGAGTCAGTCGTAATACTAAAGACGTTATCAGCCTTGGGCTGGCAGGCTGTCAGTGAGCAAATGCATAAAATCAGCATAATTAGTCGAAACATGAACTTGCTCCTATAAAAGTTGTCTTAATGGCTGCGTTATCATTCAGGCCATTGCTAAAAACACTTTATTTAGTATAAAGTGGCCAAATATATACAAAATTTTTACCTACCGGTTATTGTAACCGCTAAAGGACGCTGAGGAAGCTTTAATGAAATCTATTTACAAATTATCGTTAGTTGCATTGGCTGTTGTTGGTCTTACTGCATGTAACCAAGAACAAGAAGTTGTTGCCAAGAAAGTTGAATTAACAACTGATGCACAAAAAGAAGCTTACAGTGTTGGTGGCTCAATTGGTCGTTACATGGCAGGTCATATTACTGAACAAGAAGAACTAGGTTTTGCTGTTGATCGTGCTCTTGTTATTCAAGGTTTCAGTGATGGACTAGCTGATACGCTTGAGTTAACTGAAGAAGAAATGCAAACAGTACTTCAAGGACTTGATGCTAAGCTAAGTGAAAAACGTACAGAGCAAGCAGAGTTAATGGCGAGCAAAGCAGTTGAGGAAGGTAAAAAGTTCCTAGAAACTAACAAGGCGAAAGAAGGCGTTGTTACAACTGAATCTGGTTTACAGTACGAAGTATTAGAAGCGGGTGAAGGCGAAACGCCAGTTGCTGAAGATACGGTTGAAGTACATTACAAAGGTACGTTAATTGATGGTACTGAGTTCGATAGCTCATACAGCCGTGGCGAACCAGCTAAATTCCCATTAAACCGTGTTATTCCTGGTTGGACTGAAGGTGTTCAGTTAATGCCTGTTGGCGCTAAGTACAAGTTCGTTATCCCATCAGAACTTGCTTACGGCGAACGTGATACTGGTACTATTCCAGCTAATTCAACTTTAGTATTTGAAGTTGAGTTACTTTCAATCGAGAAAGCACAAACTGAAGAAGCGCCAGCTGCTCAGTAATTGTGATTAAAAGAAAAGGACGCTGAGCGCGTCCTTTTTTTATGCCTAAATACTGGCTGAACATTTATCTACATTGGCTTTATAACCACTTGAGGCGATAAAAAAGCCACATTTGCAGCGCAATAAGAACAATTAATCCCGCACAAAATGCCGAAAAAGCCCAAGGGATGTCAGTGCCTGGAATACCACCAATATTGACCCCTAGTAACCCAGTTAAAAAACCTAATGGTAGAAACACCGCAGAGATTAACGAAAGAAAATATAACCGTTTATTAAGCTGCTCTGACTGCTGAGATTGTAATTGCTCTTGAGTTACGCTCGCTCTATCACGCACAGCATCAAGATCTTCAATGACTCTGATTAAGGTTTCATTTATCTCACGTATGCGTAATTTGTGCTCATTATCAAACAGGAAATGACTATCATTGAGCAGTCGCGATAATGCGTCTCTTTGAGGTGAGAAGTAACGCCTTAGGGTCACTGTTTGTTTTCTTAATTCAGCAATATCCACTCGCAGCGTTGCCGCGCTAGGTAAGGTGATTTGATCGTCTAAGGTGTCGAGTTCATCTTCAAGGTTATGGATTAACTCCATTTTTCTTTCGGTTAATCGTTCGCACAAAGACACTAAAAAGTTAGCACTCGAGTTAATACTATTAGGGTGGTTAATGATCTGCTCGGCAATATCTTTAACCGATTGCAGTTGGCGCTCACAGGTGGAGATAATACGATGTTGCTGGGCATAGATTCGCATCGATACCATATCTTCAGGCGCTGAATTAGGATTAAGGTTTATGCCGCGCAGTGCCATTAAAATACCATCAGGAGAGCTCAATGTACGAGGGCGAGTGTGCTCTGCTAATAATGTGTCAGTTTCGGTTTGAGGCAACTGGGCGTTAATGATCCATTGTTGAGCGTCAGGATGGCTATAACGAAGATGCACCCAAAGTAATCCGTCATTAGGTTGCCATTGTTCAAGCTCACTTGCTGATAAACTTGTACCCGCATTCGATCCCGTTAACAATAAGCAATATATAAAGCCTGTATCCATAGGTATCCTTGTATCCTATTGTTGTAGCATTATTTATTTGGGGTTTAATCCTTAATGAAAATAATATTAGCATTGAAGGTGAAATACAGTGAATTTATTCAGTCAGGACATTTTCATTATTTACATGTCTTAACTAAGCAGGTTTCCGGAATTTCGGTTAAAATAGAACAAAGCCTTATAGTTGAGTTTTATCATGGAATACGAGTTTCGCCGTAACAGTTTAGACGGCACTGTGTTTGCTGAATTTAGCATGGAGCATGCCATATTAGGGCGTTTTTTTGCTGAGCAATTGGCTACTGATGTTAATCGTTGCGAAGCGATATTAGCTCAAATCGAGCTTATTCGTGCGAGTAAGAAAAATGAATGGTTAATGCAAAGCGAAGACTTAGCTATGGTCATTGATAGTGAACAGGTTAGAGTGTTTGTTAACGCAATTGATTTTGACGAAGACTTTGAGCTAGAAGAGGCGATGAGCATGTATGATGCGGAGTCAGAATCGTTTTGCGGGCTTGAGGATTTTGAAACAGCGCTAAAAAGCTGGATTTCGTTTATTAAGCAATAGCGGTTTGCTTACACGAGCAATAGATAAAGTATTCAATGTTTACATTTCAATAAAAAGGCGAACCTAAGGGTTCGCCTTTTTTGAGTCAGTTTGAAGGCTAATGGTTTAAATATCTTACTGCCATTTCTGTACGGGATTTTGCATTTGCTTTACGGAGTAAGTTTTTAACATGCACTTTTACTGTGCCTTCACTGATGTGTAGCGCCTCTGCGACAACACGATTACTCTTGCCTTCTGCTAACTCTTTAAGGATTTGCAGCTCACGTGGTGTGAGCGATGCTATCCACGTTTCATCATTGTCAGCATTTTTTAGCTCGTAAATATACTCTTCAACTTCGTCGCTGATCACACGATGACCTAGCATGGCTTTTTTAAGTTGCTCAAGTAATAAATCAGGCTCAGTGTCTTTGAGTAAGTATCCGTCAGCGCCAGCTCGCAGCAGACGAACAACATCTTGTTTGGCATCTGATACAGTTAAAATAACAATGCGGGCTGTTACTCCTTCTTGGCGCATTGCATTAAGTGTATCTAAGCCTGACATGCCCTTCATATTTAAGTCGAGCAGAATAATATCCGGTTCGTCTTCACCGATGGCGGTTAACGCATCCAATCCCGTTCCTGCTTCACCAAACAGTTTAAAATCACCGTCTGAGGTTATTAACTGACAAATACCACGTCGAAGAAGCGGGTGGTCATCTACTACTAATACTGAATAAGGTTTACCCATTTAGAGGCTCCTGCTGGGGTGGAAATACGAGAGAGACTGTTGTGCCGCCCTTCGGATTATTATCAAACTTGACGCTGCCATGCAGTTTAGTTGCACGTTCATGCATGATCCCAATACCAAAATGCTGATCTCGTTCTTTTAGATGCGACACGCCAATTCCATCATCCTTGATATTGATGTGTATCATATCAGAATCTGCCAAAAAACAATCAATTTCTATTTTTGAAGGTTTTGCATGTTTGATCGCGTTGATTGTTGCTTCACGTGTCAGTTGTAAAACATGGATATGTTGTTTCGCTGCCAGTAAGTGTGGTGAGAGCTGATAGTTAAGATTAATTTCAATACCAGACTGCTTACGCAATTGGCTTAACATCACTTCAATTGCTTGGCCTAAATTAGGATCTTTGATGGTTAATCTAAAGGTTGATAAAAGTTCTCTAAGCTGACCGTATGCGGTGCTGACTCCATCATTAATATCTATCAGCTGGGTTTCAACTTTGTCAGTAATACAATTGGGGTCCATTTGTTTGCGTAACAAACTGACTTGAATTTTTAAATAGGAGAGAAGTTGTCCTAATGAATCATGGAGTTCTCTGGCTATTACCGCTCGTTCTTCCATTAATGCTAGCTGCTGTCTTTCCTCTGTCGCATTATGAATAACAATTGAACGGGTTAGCATCATAGCAAAATTAACAAATAGCATATTATTGAGTGGTTTATGCGAAATCACCTCAATATAACCTAAGCTTTTATCTTCTAATTGTAGGTTATATTTTACCGGTTTAATTTGTGCTTCTTGGGTTGTATCAGCTGTGTGTTCTTGCTTATTGGTATCAATCCAGCCGTTGTCTGCTTCAATACAATCGACCGAGTTATCAACATGTTCAATAACCAGTCTGACATAATCTAAATCTTCAAACTGTTGTAAATGAGTGAGTGCTGAACTGAGTGATTTATAATCTAAGCTGTCGGCGTGAAGTCGAATAAGGTTGTCGTATAAGAAGCTTAACTCATTATTTGCACGGGTTAATGCAATGGTTTTGTCATTCACTTGTCCCTCAAGATCTTGATATAGAGTATCGAGCTCAGAGGCGGTTTTTTTGAAAGCTTCCCCTAGTGCATGCAGCTCTACATATTCTGTCTGAGGTACATCAACCTTGAAATTGCCCTTAGATATCGCGTTGGCGACATCCATCAATTGGAGTATAGGCTCTACCATTCTGATACGAGTGTATCGGGTAGCTGCGGTGGCAACAATCAACATTAAAAATAACCCGATGATTTGGCCTATGACCAAAATACGCAGTTTGAGGGCTGCAAAGCGCTCCATTTCAAGCACTAATAAATCAATCGTATCAACGAAATTTTTTAACGAAGCTGAGTACAAATCTTGTCGATTATTTTCAATGTGGGAGCGCATTTGTTCCCACTTATTGATGACCAATAAATATTGCTGTGACAAGTCATCAGGACTGTACCAAGTTAATGAGCGTTCTAACGCTTCAGAGTGGAGTGTTGCTTCGAATAAACTTATCTTTTCATTCAGTAATTTCTCATCTCTGTCTAAAAATAATTTTAACCGATAACTTTGCATACGGAGCGAGCCTGATGCATTGATTGCTCGGGCATCACCAATACTGAAAGTAAGGTTGATAATTGAATACACCGCCAAGCTGGAAGAAATGAAAATTAGGACTAACATTAGTCTAAGAATAGTGGAGGTTAGGCTGCCTCGTTTTGTCATTTTAAATCCAACTTTGGTTTGTTTTTAATGCTCATAATAGCCAAATATTACTTTAGCGATGACTGTTTTATATTAACAGATAATCAAAAATGTGATGTACAACATATTAACATGTTGATCTAGCGCAAGCTTATTGTTCAATACTCATAAAGGGGTATTCTTAATTTAACCTTAAATGGATAAGTTTGTTCATGGAGATGTCGTGAATATTTAAAATAAAATGTAACACGGAGATGAACGGTGATGAAGATGAAAGGAAGAGTTATTGCGCTTAGCGCATTGATGGCAACCAGTTTTATGATGACTAGTGCAATGGCTAGTGATAAGACTGAACCTCGTAACGATGTTTACAAGGACAAGTATAAGCAGCAATTTGAAAGCTGGCACGCAACGTCAGAAAGTACTGAAATTGTTGATGTGCTAGAAGAAGATCCAAACCTAGTTGTGTTATGGGCAGGTTACGGGTTTGCTAAAGATTACAATAAAGCACGTGGTCACCACTATGCTGTGACTGATGTGCGTAACACTTTACGTACTGGTGCACCGACTGGACCAGATGATGGCCCAATGCCTATGGCTTGTTGGAGCTGTAAAAGCCCTGACGTACCTCGCATGATTGAAGAGCAAGGTGAAGACGGTTACTTCAAAGGTAAATGGGCTAAAGGCGGACCTGAAATCGTTAACACTATCGGTTGTAGTGATTGTCACGTAAAAGGTTCACCAAAATTACGTATTTCTCGTCCATATGTTGACCGTGCTTTAGAAGCCATTGATAAGCCATTTGATAAAGCTTCTCGTAAAGACAAGCAATCAATGGTTTGTGGTCAGTGTCACGTTGAATACTACTTTGAGAAAACAGCTGACCGTAAAGGTTATGTGAAATTCCCATGGGATAACGGTACCACAGTTGAAGAAATGGAAGTGTACTATGACGCAATCAACTTTGCTGATTGGACTCACGCAATTTCTAAAACACCTATGTTAAAAGCACAGCACCCTGGTTATGAAACTTGGATGTTAGGTATGCACGGTAAAAACAACGTAAGTTGTACTGACTGTCACATGCCACGTGTTGCTAAAGCAAACGGTAAAGGTAAGTTCACAGACCATAAAGTGGGTAACCCATTTGATCGTTTCGACGAAACTTGTGCAACTTGTCATGAAGGCAAAACAAAAGAGTTCATGATGGAAGTAACACATGAGAATCAAAAAAGTGTTACTGAAATTAAGCTAAGAGCTGAAACTCAGCTTGTACACGCTCACTTCGAAGCGGGTGCAGCTTGGGATGCTGGTGCGACTGAAGCGGAAATGAAACCTATCTTAACTGATATCCGTCACAGTCAATGGCGTTGGGACTTTGCAACTGCATCTCACGGTGTTGCTGCTCATGCTCCAGCTGAAGCATTACGTATTCTAGGTGGCGCAGTTGATAAAGCAGCTGATGCGCGTATCAAGTTAGCGCAATTACTTGCAGCTAAAGGCGTTAAAATGCCAATCGCTATTCCAGATATCTCGACTAAAGCTAAAGCACAAAAAGCCTTAGGTATGGACATGGATAAGATGAATGCTGATAAGCAAAAATTCTTAAAAGACCTTGTTCCACAATGGGATGCTGAAGCTAAAAAGCGTGAAGCAACTTACTAATAACACGATGTAATTAACATTAGTGTTGAGATAAAAAGCCCTCTTAGAGGGCTTTTTTTTGGGCTTTAAAACCATTCATTATCATGTTACTACTATCTGATAGATCATAAGGAATGACGACAACGCGGGGCGTATCATGAGTGATAATCACACCAATACTGAAGAAAAGGAAACTCCAAGCAGTCAAGATGTTACTGGATCTGAGCTGAGCCGCGGCTCTGATGATTTTATACATCAAGGAGGATGTTTATGCGGTGCAATTCGCTATCAGATTACACATCGTCCTTTTGACGCGGATTATTGCCATTGCAGTCAATGTCAAAAATCTTCCGGTGCTGTGTTTCAAGCGTGGATGGATTTTAAGGTTGAGCAGGTCGAGTGGATTGCGGGCAAGCCCGTCGAATTTGCCTCTTCTGAACATGTTCGCCGAGGTTTTTGTCAGCAATGTGGCTGTACAATAAGTTTTAGAGATACTCGCCATCCAGGCTACTATACTTTGACCATTGGCTCGCTAGACAACCCAAACCTTATTCACCCGAATTACCATATTCATACAGCGAACCAAGTGAGTTGGCTTAATATTCTTGATACCTGCGAGCGCTACCCGCTGGATCGAAGTTAATTACTCAAAAAAATGCCATGTTAGGCTTATCGGCGCATCGCTTGCTGGCTAAGTTACAACGTCTCTCATTAGAGGCTATAACGCTAAGCTTGTTATGGTGAGACTGTTATGGAGAGATAGTTATCACTTGCCAGTGTGGTAGCTTCTCATTTAGATCTGGGATGATTTTATCGGCATCGCCACGCAAAACAATAACGGGATTACCTTCAAAAACATGGTTAGCCATGGTTGTTATTGCTTTTGGTGTCAGTGAGTTAAGGGTTTCATGTTGTAATTGCTCAAAGCTAGCCGTTCTACCTAAAAGTAAGTTGTTAATATAACGGCTTTCTTTGCCGTATTTATGGTCGCTTGCCAGTTGTTGTTTACCCATTAAGTAAGTGATCACTGCATTAATTTCAGTCTGTTTAGCTGCTTGATCTTTTAACAACTGAGTATGATCGATTATTCCTTTTAGGAATGCGCCAGAATTCTCTAATGAAGTGCTGCCATAAAAATACAGGTATTGACTTAATGGCGCATCGACACACCGACCGTAAATACCATATGTGAGCCCACGTGTTTCACGTAAATCATAAAATAGCCGCCCTGAGTAACTTCGACCGAGTAATGCTGCGATGGTTTTGCAATCGGTACTATTTTGATTGTGATTTGTGGTGTTGACCAGATCAGGTTTTGCTAACACAAAGCCCACTCGAGTTTGGGTTTGAACAGTATCTTTAGCGTCAATGATAAGAATGGTCTGTGTTGATTGTTTTGTGGCTGAACCAGTGCTGTTGGTAATGATATTTGGTTGTACTTCAGTCAAATTAGGCTGAGTTGTGGCTAACCAAGTTGGCACAAAAATATCAGAGCTGGTTATGGTTGCGTTTTGCTTGTTGGCAGAGTTAGTAGAAGTACTACTCGAAAGGCTATTCAATTGACTATTCAATTGACTATTCAATGGGCTATTCAATTGACTATCCAATGGGCTATTCAAAGAGCTCTGAGCAACACCATGTGTAGCCGAAGTTATTGGAGAGGGGATAAATAAATGCCATTGAAGTTGCTGACGTATTTTGTTGTGTAAAGTTTGCAGTGTCGTGTTATCTAGCTCATTGATTGCTGACTCATTGCGAATATTGAGATTGTAAGGGTGCTGTTGTCCTAATAGCTGCTGGCGAAATGTCGTGTCGATTTCAGAACCAGTAAAAGCACCAATGTGTTTATTAAGTTTCAAGTTGCGTTTGACGGTTGCAATATTGATGTCGCTTAGCGCACCTTTTTCCCAAAACTGCCAGAGCTGTTGCTGCAATTGTTGATCGGTTGCGGTGCATTCAATGGTCATTCCTACGCTATGAAGACTGGCTCTTATCTTAATGCTGCTCAAGCAGCTTGCCATTTGTGGTGAGTAGGCGGTTGTATTGGCCATTTCTTCAAGTTTTTGCTTGAAAGCTTCAACTAAAATATCGGGGTGAGTTATAGGTTGCTGGGCTGAAATGCCGATTAAGTATAGTCGATTTAACCCAGAGTCATTAACCTCACTTGTTGGCCACTGATGAGCGTGAAACTGCTTTGTTAAGGTTATGGTGTGCGGTAACTGATAAGCAACTGGTTTTATAGCTTTAGATTGTGCTTGTTGAGTAGCGGCCAATAACTGGGATAAATTGGTTGACGTATTGCTAGCAGAGGTGTGGTTTTCTGGAACGTCAAATGACGGAATGTTAGGCGCTTGTGCTTCGGTAAAGTGAATGGGTGAGTGCTGACAACCTAATGTCATTAATGCCAACATTATCATGCTGCTGATAATAATGAGTTTGGGATGTTTGTTTTTTGGTATCAACATTATAGCGCCCAGCCTTCTAGCGTCTCAGCCATTCCTTGGGGTAATGCTTCAAGTACGCTTTTACCCCATCGAATGTACCAAGGTGGTAGCAAGTCCACTCGAACTGTTTTATCAATAAAATATGCTTGGGTAACTCGCGATATATCATCAGGAAGTACTGCTTGAATACGCTGCCATGGCTGCGTTAATGGCGCATATTTATCTCTATTGGCTGTATTTGATAAGTGTTTAGCAAGTGTTTGCGAGTGGGAAAACTGCTGTAACTGTTGAGATAGTGCTAAGGTTTTAAGTTCACATAATTGTTGCTCTGTCATCCCATTGGTCACGATGTCGGCAAATAGTGAATCAGTTAATTTTTGTAGCTCATTCAGTGAGGTGTTTGCCCGCGGGACGAGAACCAAATTGGTGACGCCGTGATTCTCCATTGTTAACGGAATTGAATAACTGAGCATGTGAGATGGCGATGCTAATGTTTGCTTAGCGAGAGCGCTGCGTAGGTTTTGAAATAAATATCCTTGCAGTAAAGAAATAGCTTCATAATCAGCATGCTCTCTTCCAACAGTATGCCAAGCCATAAGGATTGCTGGCCATGGACCACGCTCATCGACGATTTCTGTTTGAATTGCTTTGGCATTAATACTGAATTGTTCGAAGCTATCATGAGGAATATTTGGTGATGTCCAGCCTGAAAAGTGCTGTTTTACAAGGGCAAGACTGTCCTCTTCTAAATGGCCTACTAAGGATAATTGCATTGCGTCAGGGCGATAGTAACGTTGATGAAATGTCTGTAATGCTGAGGCGGTAGCACTGGTGACGTCCTGTTTACTGCCAATAATCGCATGTGCATAGGGACTGCCTTTTACTTGCGATAATAAAAACTCCATAGCGGGACGTATGTAGGGTTGATTATCAATGTTGGTTGCCATTTCCTCTAAGACAGCACCTTGTTGATTGTTGACTGTTTCAGCTGATAACACTGGGTTAATAAAGCGATCAGCCTCTAAAAATAAACTTAAAGCCAAGGCTTGAGCTGGGATAGTGGCGTAGTAATTGGTGTAATCAAAATGGGTACTGGCATTAAACTGAGCTCCTATTGCACTCATGGTTCTTGGGTAGCTATCTGCTGGTGCATTAAGGCTGCCTTTAAACAGAAGGTGCTCAAATAAGTGTGCATAACCTGATTGTCCACTGGGTTCGTTCCTAGAACCAACATTAAATTGACTGGCAATGGAGACTGTGGCCTGTTCGGGTCTGTGTACTTGTCTCAATATTAATCCGTTATCGAGCTCTGTTAGCGCTATTTGGTTTTCAATATGTTGTAGTTGGTTGATTTGCGACTGAAGCAGACATTGGGAATTGGCTTGCAGTTGAGGGCTGAGCACGACACTGATAAAAGACATCCCATAAGCAATATATTGTTTAAAACTAGAGCGCTTAGGCGGAATGAAGTCAGGTTGTGTCACTATGTCACCAGCATATTCGTAAATGATGTTGATTAGATTACTTTTATAGCGCTTGTTACTCAAGTTTACTTATTAAGATGGGGAAATAGCAAAAAGCCCAAACGCACTTGAGTGGCACTTGGGCTTTAATCGAAATAACTGCTGATTTGCTAGTGTTAGTCAGCGCTTAATCACTATTGTTGTTCACACTAACTGTTTAAACACCGTGTCTAATCAGAGTTTTTTGGACTCAATTGTTGCTCATTATGAGCTTGCTGAGCTGTATTGATGCGGGTCGGAATACCAGTACGTTGCTCTAATAAGCGTTTAAGCGTAAATGAATCGGTATCAGCATGCGCCACAATCGCAGTAATTTGTTTGTTTAGGGTTAAAGGGAGTTGCTCATTCGACTCAAACTGCTCAATGGTTTCAGACAGTGGTTGATGAACTTCTAAATAACGATTTCCGTCAGGTTCAACAGTAGCCTTAATCGGTTGGTTAACAAACTCGACTCGTGTGCCTACAGGTACGCTATTAAACAGGTGCTCGATGTCATCTTCTCGAAGTCTGACACAGCCTTGGCTGACTCTCAGACCAATGCCGAACGAGGCATTAGTGCCATGGACAGCGAATAAATTACCAACGTAGAGCGCAAAAAGCCCCATTGGGTTATCAGGCCCAGCTGGCCAAACATCGGGTAATTCAACGCCTTTTGCTGCGTATATTTCACGTGTTTTTTGAGTAGGAGTCCATGTCGGATTCGCACGCTTGCGGTACACTTGAGTGACCCAATTCTCTGGTGTATCTCGTCCAACTTGACCTATGCCTATAGGTAATACTTCAACAGTGTTGGTCCCTTTAGGGTAGTAATATAAACGCATTTCAGCGCTATTAATCACAATTCCTTTACGAGGCGCATCTGGCAAAATTAACTGATGAGGAATAACCAGTGTGCTACCAGGCTTAGGTAGATATGGATCGACACCTGGGTTGGCTTCCATCATGTTGCTCAAGCCTAACTGAAACTCAGCAGCAATGGCTTCTAGGGTAAGTTTACCCTCTGGAACCACGTAATACTGGTTTTCACCAATTAATCGACTTTCTTTAGCTGGCAGACGGTATTCAACAGCTGCAGCATTGAGACTCGTCAATAAGGCTGATATAGCAATTAAACTGACGCAAAACGACTTAATCATATGGGCGACGGATTCCTAATTTTGTTTACAGTGGTCAATTATTATTAAGTATTAATTTTATACCAAATATATATTAACTAATACTTAATAATTAACCCTTAAAGGGTAACAAGTTTGGCATCCTTGATCATTCTTATACTGATTTCAAGCTAGGTGGTGTTTGAAATCAGTTTTACCCTTACGTTTCTTGTTAATATTAATCACTGATTAAATCCCTTTTTATGAGTGATTAATCTTTAATTATTTTATTTAAAAGCCTTCCGAGTTTTTATTGATATAAGGAAGGGGTTTCTTTAGTCGGTCTAGTTTTGAATCTTCTATGTAACCACATGTATTGGCTACGGTTTCTATCAATAATATTTTCAATAATCTTGTTACCACGAATCGCATCTTCGAGTTCATTGTCACCAGGGAAATTATCCAGTGGTGGCATTATTTCCATGTGATAACCGCTATCGTCAGCGTTTCGTTCAACGAAAAAAGGCAATACCTTGGCTTTACCAAGTTTCGCCAGGGTCGTTGCACCAGTAATTGTGGCGGCATCTGGTACTGCGTAAAGCGGAATAAATACCGCACTAGAGCGACCAAAGTCTTGATCTGCTGTATACCAAATCACATCGGGATTTCGCAGACTTCTGACCATATTACGAAGATCACGTTTAGGTACAAGACCTTTATTCGAACGTAAGCGGCCATTGACCTGTAAGTACTCCATCACAGGGTTATCATGCGGGCGATAAACCCCGATTCCTGGCTGGAATTGGCCAAACATTCTTGCGCCCATTTCTAATGGTAAACAGTGCACTGCAAACAAGATGACACCATTGCCATTATCTAAGGTGTCACGCACGTGCTGATCGCCTTTCATGGTCATATGACGTTGCACTTTATCATTAGACCACCACCATGCGTTGATGGTATCAAATAAGGCTTTGCCGGTTTCTTCAAAGTTGCGTGTTAATAAAGCTGCTCTTTCTTGCTCTGGCATATCAGGAAAACACAAACTTAAATTTCGCTCTGCTGTGTGCTTTCTACTGCCTGCAAATTTCAACACTAAACGGCCTAACCCTTTACCCATTGCCATTTGCCAACGCAGAGGTAATAGTTGAGTTAGCCTCATTAATCCAACACCTAACCATAGTGGCCAATGTTTAGGATGTAATAAATGAGAACCAAATTGCGCTTTTTCTACCACGGAACACTCACTTTTAAATCAAATTAGTTTCTATTCTAACTTAATTTTATAGCAAAATTAGGTACAATCACCGTTTAATGTCAGCAAAAGAAAAAGTTTACTATGAAGGTATCTCTCCCAGCATTCGAAAAAGCCCGTGTACTAGTTGTCGGTGATGTCATGCTTGACCGCTATTGGGTAGGGCCTACAGGGCGAATTTCACCAGAAGCGCCCGTGCCAGTAGTTAACATTAAAGACATAGAAGACCGTCCAGGTGGTGCTGCAAACGTGGCATTGAATATTGCCGCATTAGGTGGACAAGTTCAGCTTGCAGGCATTGTTGGTGCCGATGAAACAGCTCAAGCATTGACCGTAGGTGTTCAAGCTCAAGGTGTAGAACCTCGTTGGTTAACTGTTGCCGACAAACCAACCATCACTAAATTACGTATTTTTTCACGTAACCAACAATTAATTCGCCTAGATTTTGAAGAGAAATATAGTCGCGCTGACAGTGATAACTTATTAAACACCAGTGAACCTATCTTAGATAATGTCGATGTACTGGTCTTGTCCGATTATGCTAAAGGCGCAATTGATTCCCCTGTTGATTTTATTGCCAAAGCACGTGCTAAAGGCGTGACCGTATTAGTTGACCCGAAAGGCAGTGATTTTTCTCGTTATCGAGGTGCATCATTATTGACGCCAAACATGAGCGAATTTGAAGCCGTAGTCGGCCCTGTCGTAGATGAGGCGGATCTCATTGCCAAAGCTAAAGGCTTAATTGAACAATTTGAGCTAGGGGCTATTCTAGTCACTCGTTCAGAAAAAGGCATGACGTTAATTAGCCAAGATGAAGCTGAACTACATATCCCTACGGTTGCCCGTGAAGTTTATGATGTGACTGGTGCAGGCGATACAGTGATTTCTGCGTTAGCTAGTTCATTAGCTGCCGGCAGTTCAATGGCACAAGCTTGTTCTATTGCCAATATGGCTGCAGGTGTTGTGGTTGCAAAATTAGGTACTGCAACGGTAAGCCGAATTGAATTGATTGAAGCTCTTGCATTAAATCAAGGCGAGTCAGGCTTTGGTGTGGTCTCAGAAGATCAGTTAATGTATGCCCTTGAGCAAGCCAGACTACGTGGTGAAAAAGTGGTCATGACCAATGGTTGTTTTGATATTTTACATGCTGGGCATGTGAGTTATTTACAACAAGCCAAAGCTTTAGGCGATCGTTTAATTGTAGCCGTGAATGACGATGCTTCAGTTAAACGCTTAAAAGGTGAGGGAAGACCTGTCAACCAAGAGGACCGCCGTATGGCAGTGCTTGCAGGTTTAGCGTCTGTTGATTGGGTGATTCCGTTTAGTGAGGACACACCACAACGTGTCATTAGTCGTTTATTACCTGATGCGTTGGTTAAAGGCGGTGATTATAAAGTCGAAGAGATTGCTGGCGGAGCTGAAGTTATGGCAGCTGGTGGCACGGTTGAAATCTTAGGATTTGAAGATGGCGTATCAACCACAACGATTATCGAAAATATTATGGCTAAAAAGTAGTGAAATTTCTGGCCCTAATTATTGGGCTTAGTTTTTTCAGCGCTATTATTGTTGGCGTTAGTCCTAAACAGGCTAACGCTAGTTCATTAAGTCGTGAGAGCCACCCCCTTTCTTACCCCAGTTATTCTTCTCTATATTCAACCGGCCAAATACATCAACTGACTGATAAACAAGCGCTGATTTGTCCAATTGCTCATTATGTTTCTTGCATAAAACAGCTACCTGCGAGAGTGTCTGCACAATTGCCTTTACGTCAGTCGGTATCACAAAGCTTGGGTCTTAAAACTGCGATGGTAATGCCAGTTGTTGATCAAGATATTGCAGGTATCGTGGTGATAAATGACAAGCTGCCAGTGATTAATCAAAGTGTGGCACTTAACGGTCAAGCGTATCAATTTAACCTTGAGCAACAAACTCAACTGACTTTGTGGCATGAGCTAGGGCACCTTGAAAATATTTCGCTGCAAGAGAGTCATTTATTGCTGCCATTAACCCCTTACCAGCACGAATGGCTAGCTGATTACTACTTAGCGTGGCGCTTAGCTCATGAGTCTGGAAGTGTGTCACTGATTTGGCAGCAGTTGCATAGACGCAATATTGCTGTGATGAATACCACTGGTAATATTGGCCATTGGAGCTCTCCACAATTATTGTGGCTACTAAATCGCTATGAAGTTGATGATATTATTGCTTTTGAACAATATGCTGACTTCATCGCTGATGCTTATCCCCACGCGCCGCAAATCAATGACACCGAAATGGATGAAATATCAAGCCTGATGCAACGCACATTTGGCCGTGGCGCCGTTCAAGCTTTGCCGCATTATATGTTTTGGCAACAGCAGCGTTTAATTGAAGTATTACATCCGACGTTAGTGCACCTGATGGGAGCTGAACTTGCTAATGCATGGCTTATTCAGCAGTTCTCAGAAGCCGAAAAGGTTATAAGCACTGATGAGTAAAACTCTCAGGTTTGAACCATGATGAAAATGTTTCAGTTAGCGTAGACTGTTGTCATGAATATTT
Source organism: Shewanella sp. P1-14-1 (assembly GCF_001401775.1). Taxonomy (NCBI): domain Bacteria; kingdom Pseudomonadati; phylum Pseudomonadota; class Gammaproteobacteria; order Alteromonadales; family Shewanellaceae; genus Shewanella; species Shewanella sp. P1-14-1. The sequence goes on from NZ_LKTL01000017.1 coordinate 34,807, forward strand.
ACATTTCAATCTGAAACGCTTTTAAATAGTGTTTACCGCTAGCTAATTTGTTAAAAGCCTTATTATTGACTGACGCAGCAGCTATTTCTGTAAGATTAATTGGTGATATGTTTGCTCTTTAGCCAATGTTAAAATCCATAGTTAAAGTGCGTGTTAATAAATTGTACTTTTTAAAAAGACAAGCTAGATAAACATTTGATAGGCTATGCAAAATTTCATTTCATTGAGGTAGTTACTAGAAATAGTAACGATATTTTTGTATGGCAAAGCGTTCTAGAATCGATACTGAAATCACCATAAAATTGATTTTAGATGAGGCGTTTGAGCAAATCCTGACAATTGGGTTTGAAAACATGTCTTATACATCGTTATCAAATGCTACAGGTATCAGCCGTACAGGAATTAGCCATCATTTTCCCCGAAAGGCAGACTTTCTTTCGTGTTTAGATTCACGTATTTCAGCTCGTTTTTGCGAAGGGTTAGACTTTAGCTCTGTGCAATTACTTGAGTCTTCATGGCGACATTTTATTAGTCAAGATCACGCTAAAGCCGTCCTTAAATTGTTTTTTAGCTTGTGTGCTTCTAACCAGCAAATTCAGGGGCGCTTCAATACAGTTAACGATATTCGTTATAAAGCGCTGATGAGATTAGGTGATGAAGGTGGCTTTTGCATTGATAGGTTAATTGGTCAAAGCGCTGTGACCATGTTTAGTGCACAAACTGAAGAAGCTGTAGCGGCTTAAAACCTCATAAAGGCTCGTCATTGTCTTTTCCCTGCGCCATAAAGCTGCGCAGGGTAGGTCATCAAAAACTTAGAAATGCCACTGTATATAGATGGTGTTGTAGTTACTGCCACCTTTAATGCGCCCGAAAGCTGAGCTTGTTTCGAAAATGCCTGAACGATGATGAATACTGTAACCTAGCCATGCATTTTTTAATGGCGCATGGTTAAATACATCGCCTAGATTGACGTCAAATGAGAAGTCTAAATAATTAAGTAACTTTGATGGTCGGTAATCTTTTTCATCTAACTCACTGCCTTCAATGTAGGTGACATCAGACACATAAGACAAGCCTTCTGCAACACCAAGGCGGAAGCGCCAGCCTAAATCAAAGGTATAGAATGCCTTAACTCCGATGACACCTTCAGCTAAATTGTCTTGCACTTCAGAATCATGATGCCAAACACCACCCGCAGTAAAATAAAGATCAATTGGGTGTGTGAATAAATTGTCTGTTAAGGGTATGCCATAAAATAACGACGTCATTTGGTTGTTATAACGGTCACCTTTTGCATTGCCTGTTAGGATATCATTTAAGTTTGAAGGCGTGGCCCAACCGTGCGCGACCCTTAAAAACTCACCACTTTCCTTAGGTATTGGGTTGGTATTAGGTCGTTTAGCATCGGGGTAAAAACCAAAACCGAAGAAGGATTCTAATTGATATTGGTTTTCGATTGTCGGTAAATCATAAATATCATCTTCAAGGCGCGTGACGCCAAAGTTGGCAAGCAAGTATAAGTTACTGGCAAGGTGGTAACGGGTATTTAACCCTGCAGAAAACGCTAGACCTGCACCAGGATCAATTTTATCTAGCCCGTAATAGTGCTCATTAAATGAATCACCTTTCCATTGAAATTCTGCATATGGGTTTAATTGCCAATCACCCGCCGTCCAGTGATATTGTGTTCGTGTATAGGCGTAATAGCGTTTATCTCCATCACTTAAAAAGGCAACATCTGCTTCTAGTCCATCTTTTTGAAAGCGATATTGCACACCAAAATCAAACGCATCTGATTGAGTTTGATTTTGATATTCTTGAGGAATATCGACAAAACGAAATCGAGTATATAAATTGACTTGATGTTCTTGATGACTCCACAAATGGACACCGGCTTCTAAACCATCAATAAAAAAGTAATCATTTTCAAACTCGATTAATGGCATGACATCCGTAACAACATCTGCTTCAGTTGCGTAAGGAATATCAGCGCGACGCATGCCAATGCCGACTCCCCATGTTGAAGGAAAGTATTTTTCTGACTCGCTTTCTTGTGTCTTGCTCGTTTGAGTTGTATTTGACGTAGATGTAGCCGTTGAAGGGCTATTATCACTGGCATAAGACATTAAAGGGCTAGTGCATAATAAGATCGCACATAAGCGAGAGAAGTTAGACATAGTTCTTTAATACCAATAATAATGGAGTAATGGACTTTACAAACCACTTACAAATTGTTTAGTGGCTAACAGATGTATTTTATTGAATATTAGTGGATTATAGCATGACGTTTTTTAAAGTAATCAGTCCCCGGCTTTTTTTGTAGCAAACTGTTAACTTCTTTTGTTACTGATGAAATTGATTAGCGAATCGATTGAATAAGAGTTTTGGGTTGTTGCCAAAAAGAATAGTTATGTTTTCCTGCTTGTTTAATGCCGTACATGGCATTATCAGCTTGCTCACAAACTTCAGCAAAAGTGTCGTGTTTTGCAAAGCAACTAATGCCGATACTTAAGCCTAATGATACCGACTTTTCTTCTATAGTGACGTTCTGCTTGTAATGATTCACTAATGACCCTGCCAAAATACTAATGAGTTCATATTCTGAAATCGCGGTGATAATGACAAACTCATCTCCACCAATTCTAGCAATGCTCACTTGTTTACTCGCTAATAGCTTAGCAGCATAGTGTTGCAGGGTTTGGCTGATATTGATTAGCGCTAGGTCACCAAATCGGTGGCCATGATGATCATTGATCATTTTAAAATTATCAACGTCAATAAATAACAAGGTTCCAGAGTCAAAGTTGGCATCGTGTTGTAAGGATTTGAACGCTTTTTTAGCTGCGTTTCGATTGAGTAAATCAGTAAGCGGATCGCGATGCGCCAGTCTGGCTAAATCGAGTTGGTAACGTTTTTCTTGGGTGATATCGATGTGGGTGCCGAGGATTTTTAACGGTTTACCATCTGATGTGTATTCCACAATTCTGCCACGATCAGAAACCCATCGTACGCTTCCATCTTTGTGGATCATTCGATGTACGGCTTGGTACACGTCTTCTTTGCCTTCAATATGATCTTCAAAAGCTTTAATGACCCAGTCTTTATCATCTGGATGCAAACTTCCTTTCCAACTTTCCATATTCGCGGCATATTCTTCACGGGTGTAACCCAGTAATGACCCCCACTCTTGATTATAGATAAGTAAATCACCAGAAGGGACGTGTTGCTCCCACAAACACAACCCTGTGCCGTCAAGCGTTGCTGAAAGCTGCTGTTGCAAGTGAATGTTATGTTGTTTTAGGGCTTCATTCTCGCGCGTTAACCGCTCTATTTCTGCTGCTAATGCACTGAGTTGCGAAGCTTGGGTATCCATATGGGTCAATCATCCGTGTTCGTCAGAAAAGAACTCAATCTACTTTTGTACTTTTTTTAGCCTAAATAGTCAATTGTGTAATTTTGTAAGCTAAAGATTGATGAATCGATAATGCTATCGCATTTATTGTACTCTTCAAGATGTGTGTTTTAGGTGTTTTATTGAGCATGTTGAAAATAACTCAAGATAATAATGGCTTATAAACTGTCTTTATCTAAGGTATCGGGTGTGGAGTGTCCTTGTTGGTAAGTATTTAACGAATTAAAGCGAATGAGTTTTACTGTTATTGATATAGGAAATACTCATTTATTGTCGTTATTTTTAAGCTTTGATTTTATTTCAGCCATAAAAAAGGCCACATCGTGGCCTTTTTATTAGAGAGGTTGGTTAATCAGCTTCTTTTAAGCTCGCTGTTAACTCAACGATGCCTTTTTTACCATCGCCGAATAACATTAATGAGTTATCCATAGCGAACAGTGGGTTAGGTAATCCAGCGAAACCTGGACTTAATGAACGCTTAATTACTACAACGGTTCTGGCTTTATCAACGTTTAGAATCGGCATGCCATAAATCGGGCTTCCTTTATCTTCACGCGCCATAGGGTTGGTGACGTCGTTTGCACCGATGACGATGGCCACATCAGTTTGTTCAAACTGTGGGTTAATTTCGTCCATTTCGATTAGCTGATCGTAAGGTACTTCAGCTTCTGCAAGCAATACGTTCATGTGACCTGGCATTCGGCCTGCTACTGGGTGAATAGCATACTTCACATCGGTTCCGCGGCTTTGGAGAACATTGGCAAGTTCTCTTACAGCATGCTGCGCTTGCGCCATAGCTAGGCCGTAGCCAGGAACAATGACCACACGCTCAGCCGTTTCTAACATCATGGCGATTTCATCTGGCGAAGTTGATTTGACTTTACCTGCATAGATTTCATCTGCATCAACTTTTTCACCGCCTTCAGCCATGACACCAAATAACACGTTAAACAATGAACGGTTCATTGCTTTACACATAATTTGAGTCAAGATGATGCCAGAAGCCCCGACTAAAGAACCTGACACAATCAATACTGTATTACCGGTGATGAAACCGGTTGTGGCAGCAGCAATACCAGAGTAAGAGTTCAATAGTGCAATGACGACTGGCATATCTGCGCCGCCAATAGGAACAACAAGCAGCACACCTAGCACAACCGCAACAGCAACTAATGCATACATTAAACTAGTGTTAGTTGGGTCCATTACAATGGCAACAGCGAGCGCAAGTGCACTGATCAGCAAGATGACATTTAATGGTTTATTACCTGGGACTTTAATTGGGTTACCCGAAATCAGTTCTTGTAATTTTGCAAAAGCGACAAATGAACCCGACAGGGTGACAGAGCCAATAATAATTGTTGCACCAATTGAAATTAGTGCCACGGTATTGGTCGCTGCTGCAGGATCTAGGAAGCTTGCCGCAGCGATTGCTAGTGAGGCACCACCACCAAAACCATTCAGTAAAGCAACCATTTGAGGCATGTCAGTGACTTTAATTTTAGTTGCCATCACTGCGCCGATTGTTCCACCTAATAACACCCCTGCGATGATCCACTCATAGCTAAGAATGCTTTGATCAAATAAGGTGACTACAACGGCAATAAACATCCCCATTGCCGAGAGCTGATTACCACGCACAGCGGTACGTGGTTTAGTTAACCCTTTAATACCTAAGATAAATAAGACTGCGGCAACAAGGTAAGCTAAATATATAAATGTTGTCATTGAGTCTATTTCCTTTTGAACATGGCAAGCATACGGTTAGTGACCATATAGCCGCCTACCACGTTAATTGTTGCTAATACCACGGCAATAAAACCAAGGACATTAACCATAATTCCTGCCCCAGAACCAGCAGAAAGTAACGCACCAACTAAAGAGATACCAGAAATGGCATTGGAACCTGACATTAAAGGAGTATGTAAGGTTGGTGGCACTTTAGTGATGAGTTCTACACCTAAAAATACTGCGACGACGAATAGTGTCAGTAAAAGCAATAGTGTCATATCCATTATGCTGTCTCCTCAGACGGTGACTCAGGCGCAGTGAGTGGAGCTAAGTTCAGTAACTCTCTCAGGCGAGCGCTACTCACATCATTACCATGAGCAACAACCGTATCTCGTACAATTTCATCTTCAAAATCAAGAACCAATTCACCTTCATTATTAATCAGTAAATTCAGTAGGTTCTCAACGTTTTTGCCGTACATTTGACTCGCATGATTTGCCGCAGTGCTTGGTACATTTGAAGGGCCTAAAATCATTACGCCGTTATGCATAATCACTTCATCAACCTGGGTTAACTCGCAGTTACCACCACTTTCAGCGGCGAGATCTACAATGATAGTTCCGCTTTTCATGCCATCGACCATTTCTTTAGTGATGAGCACTGGGGCTTTACGACCAGGAATGGCAGCTGTGGTGATGACGATATCTTGCTGGGCAAGTACATTAGCCATGGCTTGTTGCTGACGTTTTAAGAAGTCATCACTTTGCTCTGTGGCATACCCGCCTTTGGTTTCAGTGTTTTCTGCTTCGATATCCAGCTCAACAGGCTTTGCTCCAACAGAGATAATTTGCTCTCTAGCTGCAGGGCGAATATCGTAAGCTTCTACAACTGCACCTAAACGTTTTGCCGTCGCACAAGCTTGAAGACCTGCCACGCCCACACCCATAATGAATGCACGAGACGGCTTTAATGTGCCTGCTGCTGTCATCATCATAGGGAATAAACGCGGCGCTTTATGGGCTGCAAGTAATACAGCTTTGTAACCTGAAATGGTTGCCATTGATGATAATACATCCATGCTTTGAGCACGGGTAATACGTGGGATCAGTTCAAGTGCGATTGCACTGCCACCTGTATTTGCAATCGTTTGGGCGTTTTGTGGATTTACCAGTGGATCCATCATCCCTATAACCAATTGATGTGGTTTTAATACCGCACTAATTTCATCAAATTGATCACCCTTACAGTTTACCACTGTAATGATATCGGCTTCAGTGAGTAAGGCTTCTCGTGAAGAAGCTATCGTGGCTCCAACCTTGACGTAATCGTCATCGGTAAAGCCTGCTTGTAGTCCAGCGCCTGATTCTACGATCACTTGTAGCTGTTTTTTCATTAAAATGGTCACGTTGGCAGGGATTAACGCAACGCGTTGCTCACCTGAGTGACTCTCTTTCGGTAGACCTAATTTCAAAAGGACAACCTCTTAGTTATATGTAGGGAAGGGTCGGGTCGTTTTAGTACTTCATCGTGCTTAACACTGCCATCGCTAACCGTGATAAGTAAGAAACAATTCTAGTACCATAATTTTTAACGTGCATCATTCTGGCAAGTCTTAGGTTTGATACAAGTAAAGAATGCGTGAAATCTCATTTTTACGGAGGTCTGACCTAAAAGTTTGCGCTACACCACACTTTTGTAGCTTAAAAAATCGCCTTTGCATATTCCTTAATGGAATAAAAAAGCAATTTTTATTATTTTTTGGTTGTAAGGATTAGGAGTAGTCTGATGACATTAAACTGTTATAGGGCCATCTTCTAATGTTGTTAAAAGAACTTTCTTCATTTGCTTCACCATTGTCTGAAGGACAAGTGGATAAGCTAAAGCAGCTCACTTCTGAGTTATCTGCGACACAATTAGCTTGGGTAAGTGGCTATTTAGCAGCGACCGCTAATCAAGGACAGGTTGCACAAATACCAGAGGCTGCTCCTGCTCAAACGGTCACAATTTTATATGGTAGCCAAACTGGTAACGGCAAAGGCATCGCAACGACATTGGCTGCGCAAGCTAGCGCAAAAGGTTTTGCTGTAAACCTAGCCTCTATGGCTGACTACAAGGTTCGTCAACTTAAACAAGAAACCATTTTGATTGCTGTGGTCAGCACCCATGGCGAAGGTGAAGCGCCAGATGATGCCATTGAGTTACATAAATTCTTAGCATCGAAGCGTGCACCAAAGCTTGAGCAATTGAATTTTTCTGTGCTTGCTTTAGGTGATACCAGTTATGAATTTTTCTGCCAGACAGGTAAGGACTTCAGTGAGCGTTTAACTGCATTAGGCGCCAAAGAGTTATTGCCTATTGTTGAGTGTGATGTGGACTATGAAGACGCTGCTGAAAACTGGCAAGAGCAAGTATTAACTGCCGTTGAACCCTTAGTACAAGCAAGTGGCGCAAGTGTCGTATCAATTGATACTGCAAAATCTTCTGCAGAAAGTGAATACACCAAGCAGCAGCCTTATGAAGCAGAAATACTGGTTAGTCAAAAATTAACCGGACGAGATTCTGATAGAGATGTTCGTCATGTAGAGATTGATTTAGGTGAGTCAGGTATACGTTATGAAGCTGGTGATGCACTAGGTATCTGGTTTACCAATAGCTCAGGTTTAGTCAACGAGGTCATAACGGGCCTTTCGTTAGATGCTAACGCTGAAGTGACAGTAAGCAAGCAAACGCTAACCCTTGAGCAAGCTTTACTTGAAAAGAAAGAGCTGACGCAACTTTATCCTGGACTTGTTACCGCATGGGCTGAGTTAGCTGGCAATGACGCATTAACAGCTATTGCAGCAGATAAAGAACAAACACGACAGTTTGTATTAGGTCATCAATTAGCCGATTTAATTACCCAATATCCAGTGACCATTGATGCTGACAAATTGGTTGCCTTATTGCGTCCTTTAACGCCTCGTTTGTATTCAATTGCTTCTAGCCAAGCTGAAGTTGAAAGTGAAGTGCATTTAACTGTGGCGTTAGTTGAGGATGAAAGAGAAGGACAAACTCGTTTTGGCGGTGCATCTCACTTCTTAGCGTCTGCTGAAGAAGGACAAACAGTTAAGGTTTATGTCGAGCCTAACAAGCACTTTAGATTGCCTGAAAACAATGACACTCCCGTTATTATGGTGGGCCCTGGAACAGGTGTTGCGCCTTTCAGAGCATTTATGCAACAGCGTGCTGCTGACGGTGTTGGAAGCGATAGCTGGTTATTCTTTGGTAATCCGCATTTTGAGCAAGACTTCTTATATCAAGTTGAATGGCAACAATACCTTAAGTCTGGTGAGCTAAGCCGATTAGATGTGGCATTTTCTCGCGACCAAGCTGAAAAGGTATATGTGCAGCATCGTATTGCTGAGCAAGGTGAAACCCTATGGAACTGGTTACAAAATGGTGCCCATTTCTATATTTGTGGTGATGCTGAGCGTATGGCCAAAGATGTTCATCAAGCCTTGATAAACCTTGCAATTGAGCACGGTGGTTTAGATGAAGCAGGTGCCGAAAATTATTTAGAAGAATTACGTAGCGCCAAACGTTATCAAAAAGACGTTTACTAATTGCCATAAAAACATAACAAGATATGCGCTAGAAAGAAGAACGCTGGCGTGAGCAAAGCATTGATAGAGGCCACATGATGAGTGAGCAAAAATTAGCAGTAAACGAGTACTTAAAAACCGACAGTGATTATTTACGTGGCACGATTAAAGAAGGTTTAGATACCCAAGTTACGGGATCATTTAGTGATGGCGATCAGCAATTAATTAAGTTTCATGGTTTTTATCAGCAAGATGATCGTGATTTAAGGAATGAGCGTAAAGAGCAAAAGCTAGAGCCTTTATATAGTTTCATGCTGCGTGCTCGTGTGCCAGGTGGTATTTGTTCGCCTGAACAATGGTTAGATGTTGATCGTATTTCATCAACATTAACAACCTCGAATAGTATTCGTTTAACGACACGTCAAACTTTTCAATATCACGGCATTCCTAAGCGTAATTTGAAAACCCTGATCCAAGGTTTAGATAGGGCAGCATTAGATTCGATTGCAGCTTGTGGTGATGTTAACCGTAACGTGATGTGTAACCCAAATCCTGTTGAGTCCAAACTACATCAACAGGCTTATGCTGTAGCAAAAGAGTTGTCAGATCATTTATTGCCTCATACTCGCGCTTATGCCGAGATTTGGTTAGATGAAGAAAAGTTATTAGACACTGAAACTAATGAACCTGTTTACGGTAAAACCTACCTACCACGTAAATTCAAAATGGCCGTTGCTGTACCGCCAGATAATGACGTGGACGTGTATACCAACGATTTAGGTTTTGTTGCAGTGGCAGAAGCAGGTGAGCTTGTTGGCTTTAATTTAGTTGCTGGCGGTGGCATGGGCTCAACGCATGGTGAAGTGGAAACGTTTCCAAGATTAGCTGATGATTTTGGATTTATTAAAACTGCAGATGTGATCAAGTTTGCAGAAGCCGTCATGACAGTTCAACGTGATTGGGGTAATCGTGTTAATCGTAAGCGTTCACGTTTAAAGTACACCATAGTTGATCATGGCGTTGCTGAATTTAAAGCTGAAGTTGAAAAACGTGCAGGTGTCAATTTTGAACCAAAACGTGATGTCGTGATTGGCGATCGAGGCGATCGATATGGTTGGGTTAAAGGTGTTGATAATAAATGGCACCTGACCTTATTTATCGAAAGCGGTCGTATTAAAGATGTTGAAGGTCAAACATTGCAAACGGGTTTACGTGAAATTGCCAAAATTCATAAAGGCGATTTTAGAATGACATCTAATCAAAATATGATTATTGCTGGTGTTGCAGAAGAAGATAAAGCAGCGATTGAAGATCTTGCTCGCCAACATGGTTTTTTTGGTAAGTTAATCAGTCAGACCCGTGGTCATTCAATTGCCTGTGTTGCTTTGCCTACATGTCCTTTGGCGATGGCTGAAGCTGAGCGTTATTTTCCTGAGTTTATTGACCATATTGATGCCTTACAGACGAAACATGGTATTAGCGAACAAGCCATCGTGGTGCGTATGACAGGCTGCCCTAATGGCTGTGCAAGACCCTTTGCGGCCGAGATTGGTTTAGTTGGCAAAGCACCTGGTCGATATAACTTATACCTAGGCGCAAGCTTTGAAGGTACGCGATTAAATAAAATGTACAAAGAAAACATTCAAGAAGCTGAGATTTTAGCTGAATTAGACAACTTGTTTGGTTTGTATGTACAAGAGCGTGATGCTGGCGAAACTTTTGGTAACTTTACCGTTCGTCATGGCATCGTGAAAGCAGTGAATGATGCTGCGAAAGATTTTCATGGTTAAGGCTCTAATTGAGTCTTACCAATGAGGGATTAATGATGATTAATCAAAATGAATTGCTTGCGCTACTGACTGCTCCTAAAGAGGAGCAGGCTATTGTATTAGCGCAAGTGAATGAGTTTTTAGCTGGATTAACAGCACAAGAACGTGTGACTTGGGGCTTAGCACTGTTGCCGGGCGAACATGCATTATCATCTAGCTTTGGTATACAAGCTGCGGTTATGTTGCATATGGTAAGCCAAGCACAAGCTGATATTCCTGTCTTGTTGACTGATACTGGTTATTTGTTTCCTGAAACTTATCAATTTATTGATCAGCTCACAGAACGATTGGAGCTAAATCTTAACGTTTATAAAGCAAGCGAATCGTCTGCTTGGCAAGAAGCGCGTTACGGAAAACTGTGGGAACAAGGACTTGATGGTTTAGAGAAATACAACCGTATCAATAAAGTTGAGCCTATGCAGCGCGCTTTAAACGAACTCAATGTTGGTACTTGGTTTGCTGGACTTCGTCGCTCACAGGCAAGCACCCGTGAAGCGTTACCTATTTTAGCCATTCACGGAAATCGTTTTAAATTACTGCCGATTATTGAATGGACTAATAAAGACGTGCATGAATATTTAACCAAACATGATTTGCCTTATCATCCTTTATGGGACCAAGGGTATGTTTCGGTGGGTGATACTCACTCTAGTAAGCCGTTAGAGCTTGGGATGAGCGAAGAAGAAACACGTTTCAACGGTTTAAAGCGTGAGTGTGGTTTACACTACGAAATATAGTTGTGTATTCAAGCGTGATTGACCGACTTAAAATATCAGCATCCGTGCTGATATTTTTTATTTTGCATAAAATCAATGAATAAAATAGTTTGGTTAAGCTTTATTTATCTAGGGTTTAACCTCATTCAATTGGGGTATATTGTTCGCTCAATTAAGACTATTGACTGATTTTATATCTGCTGACATTTTTTCGTCAAAAATCGACTTTAAAATTATGCACAAGTTAATTTTATAGTCTAAATTAGAAAGTTCCCGTAGATGGTTTTTGTCGACACTTTAGGTGGGTTGTTGCTCACCCAGTACCTCCAAAAGCCTCACTCGATTTATCGAGTGCCCAGTGATTGGCTTGCTAGCGTAAGTGCAATCAACTTTGATTTCTCGGTAAGTCACCTTTGGGTGACTTACCGAGAAATTCCCCTTCGTTTATCGTTTACTCGATATCATCGACTTGTCAGCCATTAAACATTTTTTGGCAAATATTTTGTAAATGATGGCTTATCCTGCCCGTTTTCTGTGATTCATTAAAAAATAATGCTAAGTTATTGCGCTAGCTATTAAAAATTGATGTTGATGTGTCGCATTAACCTAATTGAACTCAAAACTAAACCAATAACTCTCAAGGAAGAGTGACTTGTTTTAATGTGCATGTAATTTATGGAGCAAAAAATGAAAAAACTCGCAATTGCTGCGGCTGTTATTGCAGTTGGTGCTGGTGCTTATGTACTCACAAGTAAAGAAGATAACGCTGTTTCAGCGAATGAAATGTTGCAATACATTCCGGCTGATACCTTAATATTTTCAGGTCAGCTAACGCCATTTCCTCTGGAAGATTATTTATATTCCATGCCAATGGGATTAAATAGCAAAGCTTCACTTGAACAATTAGAGCAAGCAGGCCCTTTTAGCACTGAACAAGAGCGTTTTTTTGTTAGCTTATATAAGAGCTATCTAACCAGTTTTGAAAACCCAGATTTATTCTTAAAAACGTTTGGTTTTCCTTCTCAAATTGAATCTTATACATACACTTTAGGTGCATTACCGGTATTCAAAATTCAGGTTGAGAATGAGGCGGCAATTTGGGCTTTATTAGATAAAGCGTCTGAAGAGAGTGGCTTAGTGCATAAAGCTGAGTCGATTAAAGGCCTTGAATATCGTGCTTATCCTCTGATTGCAGAAGATGAAACCATTGATATGGTTTTTGCACAACAAGACGGCTGGTTGACGATTACATTAAACACTTCGTTTAACCAAGCTTCGTTGTTAGAAACCGCTTTAGGGCTAACGAAAGTCGATAACCCTATCAGTGATACTAATGTCATCGAAAACATTACGTCTACGCATGGCTTTTTACAAGACAGCATCAGCTTTGTTAACCATGTGGAGTTAGTGAAAGGATTAACTTCTTCTGATGGCAATATGTTGGCGAAGCAACTGACTAAACTGGTTGAGATGGATGGTACTCAAAGTGATCCATTCGCTGAATTCAAAACTCCAGAATGTAAAGCTGAGTTTGGTGCTATTGCTGCTAATTGGCCAAAAACGGTGATGGGATTAACGTCTTTCTCCGTTGATAGAAAGCAAACTAATTTTGATGCAAAAGTCGTGATTGAGTCTAATAACCAAGTGATACTAGGTGCATTGACTAAAATGCGTGGCTTTATTCCTGGTTTTGCCCAAAACCTCAATGACAATGTAGCTTCTGTAGGCATTGGTTTGAATGTGATGCAATTGGCGCCGGCATTGACTGAAATTTGGCAAGATCTGCAAACTCCGAGTTATCAGTGTGAAGCGCTAGCGCAAATGCAATATGGCTTAAGCGAACAAAATCCGGCGATGCTCGGCATGATGACTGGTATGGCGAATGGCGTGCAAGGCGTTAGTGCATCTATCATCGATTTCACCTTAACTGATGAAAATGGTGAGCCTGGATTTAAGCAGTTAGATTCGTTAATTGCTCTTTCCGCCAATGATCCTGATATGTTACTCAACATGGTTAAGCCTTTTGTACCTCAGTTAGCGAATGTTGAACTCACTAAGAATGGTGATGCTGTCGATGTCACTCCATACCTAATGTTACCGCCTGAGCTTGGCGTCACTGCTAAAATGGCGGTTAAAGACCAGCATATTGTGATTTATAGCGGTGAAAAAGGTGAAGCATTAGCGAATCAGCTAAATGATGAGCAAGTGGTTGCTAACGGCTTAACAGCAATGTCGTTAGACTATCAGAAACTTCTCACGCCAGTGTTGAAACTGATTGAAGACAGTGGTGAACCCATTCCTGAAGAGATTTCTGCTTTGAAAGATTATGATATGCGCATGCAGTTTACTTTCGATGTCACCGATAAAGGCCTTGCTATCTCTACCAAAGCGAATAGCAAAGCAAAATAAATCATTATGATTACTAATAAAAAAAGGTGAACCTTTGCGGTTCACCTTTTTTATTTACTTATTTGTCAGCGTTATAAAATGTCGTTAATTGATACGCCAATACCGATACGTTGGTTATGGTGGTTATAATCAATCATGCTCTCGCCATAACCGTTAAAGTATTGTGTATATAATCTAAGGTTACCTAGTATAGGGTAACTCCAAGTTGCTTCTATTGCGCCTTTATTGGGGCTATCTAAATTGTTACGTCCCATTAAGGTAAAGCGATGTTCACCTAGACCATAAATCGCCGTCACTTCAAAATTCCCCATGTAATCGCCGATATCTGGGTTGTCATCACCATCTGCTGATGTTGGAGTTTCTTTCTCATCTTCAGGAATGCGATACCACGCTTTAAATCCGAGCGCAAAAGGGCCACGATCAAAAACCATTTCGCCATAAATACGATTCCAGCTACGAGATAAACTTCCTGACTTCCCATTTGATTGATGGACTGCACCAAGGCCCCAAAATGAGTTTCTTAGGCCTGCAACTTCCCAGTCATTGTTGAATAACATAAAAATTTCAGGTTCGTGATTAGTTTCTCTGAAAGGAGATGAGATGTCTTTGTTATATACCTGCCAATAAGATTGGTTGGTATAAGCAAAAAATAAATGGCCATTATCACCAAAAACATTGTACCAAAGAGGAAATTTGAAGCTTATTTGAAACTTAGCTTCAGCATTATCAACGTGCTCATCAGCGTCGTCGTTACCCGTCTTAAAGTCGACGTATGGAGCAGTATTCGGGGTGTCATTGTAAGTGTAAGGCAGGATGTAATTCACCTTATGAGGTGTGATCACGAAGCGTTTTTCAGATGTCTCTGTCTCACTCTTTACTCGTTCATCAACTAATGACTCATTTGCGAATGCGAGTTGAGAAACGTCATAGAGCATGCATATCGTCAAAGCGATGCCAAAAAATGTTCTCATTGAATTCCCTTTTTACTTAATTTTCGTCATAGGTTATCACCGCGGATACAAAGGTGAAACAAAACTTACGCATTTATAAAACAAATATAAGACAACAAAGTGCAAATACTAGCAGCGTAATATGTACTGAAAAAAGATTAATAGATAACTCTGTATATAACTAAAAGGAATAAAAGCTAATCAATACATATTATATGTGGAATATATAAACCGCTATATTTACCCTTAATTAATTATCGAAAGGTAAGTAGGTCATGGAATTAGTATCAATGCCTGGTCAGCAGGCTAAAGGCAAAGTATGGTTGGTCGGTGCTGGTCCCGGTGATGTTGAACTACTCACGTTAAAAGCTTATCGCGTTATTAAACAAGCTGATGCGGTACTTTATGATGCACTTGTTAGCCAAGAAATTCTGGATCTTATTCCTGCTGCTGCAGAAAAAATCGCTGTAGGTAAGCGTGTTGGTAAACACAGTGCTGCACAAGATGAGATTAATCAATTATTAGTGACTAAAGCGTATACCCGTAAAAATGTGGTTCGTTTAAAGGGTGGCGACCCATTTATTTTTGGTCGCGGTGGAGAAGAGCTCCAAACTTTAGTTAAAAGTGATGTTGAATTTGAAGTCGTCCCCGGTATTACAGCCGCTAGTGGTACAGCAGCTTATGCTGGAATTCCACTCACTCACCGAGATTATGCTCAAGGAGTGTCGTTTATTACTGGGCATTGCCAGTTGGAGAGTCGACCGATGGATTGGCAAGGCTATGCTAATTCATCCAACACCTTAGTGGTGTATATGGGTATTTTGAATGCCAATATTATCAGCGAAGGCTTAATGAGCCATGGCCGACATCCTGATACACCAGTTGCTATTGTGTCTAAAGCAACCACGGCTTTACAACAAAGATTTATCGGTAAGTTAAGTGACTTACCCCAATTAGCGGCAGATGCAGCACTTGAAATGCCTGCGCTGATGATTATCGGTGAAGTAGTTGAGCTTGCGGAAACGTTAAACTGGTTTACACCAGCATCCGCAACGACTTCCCAAATACATTCAGAAATTACAGCCCTTGGATTGTAATTTACCCAATTTATTAATTTCTAACTGTTTTGCAGTCTTGGTAATGGAGAGTAATCATGGCAAGTCGTTCATTAAGCCATTTAGAACAACTGGAAGCTGAGAGTATCCAGATCATTCGTGAAGTAGCAGCTGAGTTTGATAACCCAGTGATGCTGTATTCAATTGGTAAAGACTCTTCGGTAATGCTACATCTGGCCCGTAAAGCTTTCTACCCTGGCAAGATCCCATTTCCTTTATTGCATGTTGATACAGGCTGGAAGTTTAAAGAGATGATTAAGTTCCGTGATGAACAAGCCAAAAAATTTGGTTTTGAATTACTGACACATCAAAACCCAGAGGGCGTTGCTCAAGGCATTAACCCTTTTGACCATGGTAGTTCTAAGCACACTGATATCATGAAAACTCAAGGCTTAAAGCAAGCTCTTAACCAATATGGGTTTGATGCTGCTTTTGGTGGAGCACGTCGTGATGAAGAAAAGTCTCGTGCTAAAGAGCGTGTTTATTCGTTTAGGGATAAACATCACCGTTGGGATCCTAAAAATCAACGACCTGAGTTATGGCGTACATACAATGGCGCAGTCAATAAAGGCGAAAGCATTCGCGTATTTCCATTATCAAATTGGACAGAGTTAGATATTTGGCAATATATCTATCAAGAAAACATTGAGCTTGTTCCGTTATATTTTGCGGCTGAACGTCCTGTAGTACAAAAAGGAAGCCAGTTGATCCTTAAAGACGATGACAGAATGCCATTAGAGCCAAATGAAGAAGTGACTTATCAGAAGGTGCGTTTTAGAACCTTAGGCTGTTACCCATTAACTGCGGCAATGAATTCTGAAGCAGACACCTTAGAAAAGATTATTGAAGAAATGCTGCTAACCCGCTCAAGTGAGCGAGAAGGGCGTCTTATTGACTCTGATCAAAGTGCCTCTATGGAACTTAAAAAACGTCAAGGGTATTTCTAATTTTCTGTGGTGAATGGTTTTCGAGAATTGAATTGATACGAATGTCATCGTAAAGAATGTAAGTGAGAAAAATTATGGATCAAGCAGTGAATAATACCACCAAAATGGCAGCTGAAATCGAGCAGCATGGTGTGAAGGAATATTTAGCGCTTCAGCAGAATAAAGGCTTATTACGCTTTTTGACTTGTGGCAGTGTGGATGACGGTAAAAGTACTTTAATTGGCCGTTTATTACACGATAGTGCGCAAATCTATGAAGATCAGTTAGCAAGTATTAAAAATGATAGCGCCAAAATGGGAACGACAGGCGATGAAATTGATCTAGCGCTATTAGTTGATGGTTTACAGGCTGAACGAGAGCAGGGTATTACGATTGATGTAGCGTATCGCTACTTCTCGAGTGAAAAACGTAAATTTATTATTTCAGATACCCCAGGCCACGAGCAGTACACCCGTAACATGGCAACAGGTGCATCAACCTGTGATTTAGCTGTAATTCTAGTGGATGCTCGTTACGGCGTGCAAACACAAACTAAACGTCATGCATTTATTGCATCGTTAGTGGGCATTAAGCATTTTGTTGTCGCTGTAAACAAGATGGATTTAATGGCATTTGATGAGTCAGTATTCAATAAAATAGAAGCCGACTTTAAAGAGTTCGTTAAAGATTTTGGTGAGCTTGACCTTCACTTTGTGCCACTGTCAGCGCTTAAAGGTGACAATGTTGTTGACCGCAGTTCGCAAACTGACTGGTATCAAGGTGGCACTTTATTAGAGCTATTAGAAACCATTGATACACAGCGTGAATTAGCCGACTTGCCAGCTCGATTCCCTGTGCAGTATGTTCAGCGCCCAAATCTAGACTTTAGAGGTTTCTCCGGTACTTTAGCTTCTGGTTCATTTAAAGTCGGTGATGAGGTCGTTGCTCTACCTTCTGGTAAGCGTAGCAAGGTTGCTCGCTTGGTCACTTTTGACGGTGATTTAGAAGAAGCGGTTGCAGGTCAAGCCATTACAATTACATTAGAAGATGAAATTGATATTTCCCGTGGCGACTTAATTGCAAAGCCCGACAGTGCACCTGCACTAGCAAACCAAATTCAGGCTGACATTGTGTGGATGGATGAAAAACCTCTACAGATTGGTGTGCAGTATGACGTTAAAGTGGCAGGTAAAAAGACTCAAGCAAGTGTTAGTTCAATCGAATATGTGGTTGATGTGAATACACTAGCAAAAAGTGATGCTGACAGTCTGCCATTGAATGCAATTGCAAGAGTCCATTTAGAGCTCACTGAATCGATTATTTTAGATCCTTATACATTAGTGCGTGACACTGGCGGCATGATCGTTATCGATCGTCTAACCAATGCAACTGTTGGGGCTGCGATGGTTGTTGCAGGTCAGCAAGGTAGTTTGCAAGCTGACTCTCAATTTACTCCATTTGAAGTTGAGTTAAATGCACTAATACGTAAGCATTACCCTCATTGGGAAGCGAAAGATATTAGTGTCTTTGGAAAATAATCAATGAGTGAAGTGTGGCAGCTGGCTATTATATTAATTGCCTTGGTTGGCGGGTTAGTCGCTGGTCTTGCGTCGCCTGCCGCACTGTTCTTTTTTGCACTGTTAACCACTTACTTATTCGGGTTGGTTGATATATCGAGTGCACTTGTTGGCTTTACCAATAACGGCTTAATTACCTTAATCTTGCTCGTGTTAGCAGCGATTGCCTTAGAGAAGACCTCTCTCTTGGCTAGGCTGAGTCAAATGATAGGCAATAGTTCACTGCCAATGACGTTAGCTAAGTTGGGTGTTTCTACTGCTTTATTATCATCATTTACAAACAATACGGCTGTTGTTGCTTCACTGATTGGTGTTGTTCGCCGCAATCAAACCCATGCGCCAGCTAAGCTTCTACTACCGCTAAATTATGCTGCGATATTAGGAGGCACGCTCACATTAATTGGCACCTCAACTAACTTAATCGTTAATTCGTTTGTTGAAAATGCCAACTTGAAACCGCTTGGTTTTTTTGAATTTACATTGGTTGGTATCGTACTGGTTGTAAGCGGCATCGTGTTGTTAATGTTAATCGCCAATACACTTCCTGATAGGCGGGTAGATACGGCAGAAGAGTCATTACCTTATTTGTTAGAAGCGCATGTCGCCGATACATCTGCCTTGGTGGGTAAAAGTGTTGTCGATAACCGTTTACGCGCGCTTAAAAAATTGTATTTAGTCGAGTTAGAGCGCAGTGGTATTCGAATCTGTCCAGTGCCACCTCAGTTAGTGCTGCAAGCTGGCGATGTACTGCGTTTTAGTGGTGCTGTTGAGTCAGTTGAACTATTGCATCAATTTGATGGTTTGGAGTGGTTCGGCAAGCAACAAGCTAAAGGTCAAAACCTTGTAGAAGCAGTGCTGTCTCCTGCGTCTAAATTAGTGGGAACTAGCTTAAAGGATGCGCGTTTTCGTGAAGAGTACGATGCGGCTGTAATGGCAATTAGGCGTGGTCACCTTCCGTTAAAAGGGGGGCTTGGCGATATTGAATTACAACCAGGTGATGTTTTATTGATTACGCCTGGCGATAGCTTTTCGACTAATCCGAGGTTAACTACGGATTTTGCTGCCATTAGCGGCCTAGATCTTAGCGTTAGGTTAGATAGCAAACGCAGTAATTTAGTTTTGTTTGGCTTTGCTATAACCATATTAGCCAGTATTGCAAATATCTTACCCTTAGCTAAAGGCTTGGTGTTGTTGCTATTAGGCTTGCTGGCGATTGGTGCTGTGAATATGACCGAAATTAAACGTCGATTTCCTATTGAGCTGGTGGTGATTGTTGG
This sequence comes from Shewanella sp. P1-14-1, assembly GCF_001401775.1. NCBI lineage: Bacteria > Pseudomonadati > Pseudomonadota > Gammaproteobacteria > Alteromonadales > Shewanellaceae > Shewanella > Shewanella sp. P1-14-1. Next base: position 54,330 of record NZ_LKTL01000017.1, read on the forward strand.
TAGTGCACTGGGTCTAGCAAATTTAATGCTTGAAACAGGGCTTGCGGATGTCATGGCGCAAGGAATGCTTGGCGTGTTGAATGGATATGGCTATTTTGCGGCTTTTGTGGGGATTTACTTTGTTACTTTGATTCTCACTGAGTTGATAACCAACAATGCTGCAGCTGCGCTGTCTTTTCCTGTTGCCTATGCCGTAGCAGTTAATTATGGACTGGATCCAAGACCTTTCATCATGGCGGTAGTTTTTGGGGCAAGTGCCAGTTTTATTTCGCCTTATAGTTATCAAACTAATCTCATGGTATTTAACGCAGGCAATTATAAGTTTAGTGATTTTGTTCGTTTAGGGTTACCGATGTCGGTGCTTTATTCTGCGGTTGTGATTTCTGTTGTACCAATCGTATTTCCTTTTAAGTAATCAGCAAATTAGGCTGAATTTGGAGTCTTTATGACAGACATAGTATGGCATCAACATGTAATTGACCAAGCCGCCAGAGGTGACCAGAAAGGTCAAAGTCCAGTGTTGCTTTGGTTTACAGGGCTTTCAGGTTCAGGTAAGTCAACGTTAGCAGGAGCACTTGAACGAGCTTTATTTGAATCAGGCTTCCATACCTATCTACTTGATGGTGACAATGTTCGTCATGGTTTGTGTAAAGATTTAGGCTTTAGCTTGGAAGATCGAGACGAAAATCTACGTCGTGTCGGTGAAGTTGCTAAGTTAATGGTTGATGCAGGTTTAGTGGTGCTATCAGCTTTTATTTCACCGACTTTGGCAGAAAGAGAACGCGTGAGAGCATTATTTCCTGAGGGGAAGTTCATTGAAATTCATGTATCAACGCCTTTGAGTGTCTGTGAAGCTCGCGATCCTAAAGGGCTTTATGCCAAAGCAAGAAGTGGAGAAATAGCGAATTTTACTGGCATATCTTCGCCTTATGAGCAGCCCCTTGCAGCTGAATTGACCATTGATACCAGTAAAGGTGATTTAACCACTCAAGTAAATACCTTGCTGGATTACTTAAGCGCCATTCAAGTGATCGATGGGAAGCAGCTTTCTGCACTAGCTTAACCATTACTCACTATTTTTGACACGGTATAAGCGCTTTGCTTGTGCCGTGCTTTTACTTTTAGACTATTTTTAGTCTTCAATGTTAACATTTGCGTTTTTCATCAAGAAGAACGTTAACATCCTCCAAGAAATTTCATTTCATTGTCATACAGATATTGTTGAGTTTACTGTGATCTAGGTCTATGTTGTTTGGTAGTATGTTGTGCTACATCAACAGCGCTTGGTGAGTTTTTGTGCTTATAGGGCCGTTTTTTAGTTTCATAATTGAAATTTTATCTCGGACTCAGTTCAAAGTTTTAGCTCAAATTCGTTTTTTGTCGTACATTTATTTCACATTATATTTAAAAGGTGTGACTTCAATAGCGGATTTAGCTCACAAATTTATTTAATATGTGGTATCTGAATTTTAAAGGTTACAAGTAATGGCTGGATCCTCAAATCAGGTTATAACAATTAAACGAGGCCTTGATGTGCCTATCGCGGGGGAACCGCAACAAGTCATCGAATCAATAAAAGCGACGTCGAGAGTAGCAATTCTTGGTGAAGAGTACGTTGGTTTAAAACCGACTATGCTGGTTGAAGAAGGGGATATGGTCAAAAAAGGCCAGGTACTTTTTGAAGACAAAAAAACACCAGGAGTAAAATTCACAGCACCAGCAAGTGGTGAAGTTATCAGCATTAATCGCGGTGAAAAACGCGTATTATTATCTGTTGTTATTCGCTGTGAAGGCGACGAGTCGGTGAGTTTTGACATTGCTGATGATGTGCTGGCTTTATCTCGGGATAAGGTAAAGAGTAATCTCGTCAATAGCGGTTTGTGGACTGCACTTCGCACCCGTCCTTTTTCACGTATTCCTGCCCTTGATGCAACTCCGAGTGCAATTTTTGTCACTGCGATGGATACCAATCCATTAGCGGCGGATCCTCGCATTGTGATTGCAGAGCATGAGGCAGCATTCAGTCAAGGCTTACAAGTACTGTCTCGGTTAACTGATGGCAAAGTCATGCTCTGTCATGATGAAGGCGCGAGTTTACCCGGCAGTGATGCTCAGCAAGTAGATTCACACCAGTTTGGTGGGGTACATCCTGCAGGTCTTGTGGGCACGCATATTCATTTTCTTCATCCTGTAAACATTGAAAATGTGGTTTGGCATATTGGTTACCAAGATGTCATTGCGTTTGGCAAACTATTTCAAACGGGTGAGTTATTCAACGAACGTGTTGTCGCGTTAGCGGGCCCCAATGTGTTAAACCCACGATTGATTCGTACCCAGCTTGGTGCCGATTTAGGTGAAATGGTAGAGAAAGAAATCAAAGATATTCAGTCTCGAGTCGTGTCGGGATCTGTGCTCTCTGGTCATACTGCTGTTGGGGTTTATAACTACTTAGGTCGTTATCACACCCAAGTTAGTGTGTTAACTGAAAATGCTCGCCATGAGCTTTTGCCGTGGGTGAGACGCAATAAAGAAAAGTTCTCCCTTACTGGCATTATGATGTCGGGTTTTAGCCGCACGAAAAAGCTGTTCGATTTCACCACTCATGCGGGGGGCTCACCACGGGCAATGATGGCGTTTGGCCAATTAGCACGTGTGATGCCTTTGGATATTTTACCTACCTTACTCGTCAGAGATTTAGTGGTTCGTGATACTGATGAAGCTCAGCTATTAGGCGCATTAGAATTAGACGAAGAAGACTTAGCGTTATGCACTTTTGTTTGTCCCGGAAAGTATGACTTCGGTAAAGAGTTACGTGCTTGCTTGGATATTATCGAGAGGGAAGGTTAATGGGTCAGCAACAAAATAAACCGGGTAAGCAAGAGCAGTATTACGCTCACGGGCACTCGATGAAAAGCTATTTGCGCTCTTTATGGATTGCACGTGGCCGAAGTACCAAGGGTAAAGTACATGTACGTGATGCTATTGACGTCAAACGTACTATGCACATTGTGGGTATGTGTTTACTGCCTGTGCTGCTTTTTGGCATGTACAACTTAGGGCTTCAAGCTCAAATTGCCATAGCAGCAGGTGCTACTCAACCTGATAGTTGGCAATTAGTTATTTTTAATGCGGTTTTTGGACCACTGACAAGTGAATCAGGCTTACTGAGTTTGTTTGCTTATGGTGCCAGCTACTATGTACCAATTTATCTCGCCACATTAATCGTTTGCTTATTTTGGGAAGTGATTTTTGCCAAAATGCGTAAGCAAGAACTCCACGAAGGCTTTTTCATTACAGCCTTGTTGTTCTCGATTATTGTGCCAGTCTCAACACCGTTGTGGATTATTGCTATTGGCGTGTGTTTTGGGGTGATTGTCGCGAAAGAGATGTTTGGCGGCATGGGGTATAACTTCTTAAATCCTGCCTTAGCGGGTTACGCCTTTATTTATTTTGCATATCCGACAGAAGTGGCTGCAATTAGTCAGTTTGTTGCGGTAGACGGCTTCGCTGGCGCTACCACATTAACCGAAGCTGCAGCGAGTCGCGCTAACCTTTACGCTGATGTCAGTTGGTTAGGTGCGCTGTCAGATCCTAAATGGATGGATGCCTTTTTAGGCTTTACTCCTGGTTCGATTGGGGAAACAAGCACCTTAGCCATTTTGATTGGTGGTGGCGTGTTGTTACTGACTCGTGTTGCTGATTGGCGAGTGGTCGCTGGTGTGTTGTTAGGTATGATTGTCACGGCGATTTTATTCAATCTTGTTGGCCCTAGCAAAAACTCTATCGCTGCAATGCCGTGGACATGGCACCTTGTGACAGGTGGCTTTGCCTTAGGCATGATGTTTATGGCAACGGATCCTGTGACCGCTTCATACACGCGCAATGCCAAATATGCCTACGGAGCATTAATTGGTTTTATGACTGTGCTGATACGAGTACTAAACGTAAAACTTCCTGAAGGCATTATGTTAGCGATTTTGTTTGCGAATTTATGGGCACCGCTATTCGATTATCTGGTGGCTCAAGCCAACATTAAACGGAGACTAAAACGTCATGGCCTTTAAGAAAGATACTGTCGCAGGCACGATGATATTTATCATCAGCTTGAGTTTAGTGTGTTCGTTTATGATTACCGGAACCGCTGAAATTCTCAAAGAACGTAAGTTGGCCAAAAAACGAGATGAAATACAGCAATTTGTGTTGCGCGCAGCCAATGTTGATATCAGTAATGGCGATTTTCGCGAACTCTTTGCCGAACGAGTGACACCTAAGATGGTGAATCTGGATTCTGGTGAATATGTCGCACAAGAAAACCTACTTGATTTCGATGACCGCATGGCGGCAATCAATCCTGATAGTTCATCTAAGCCTAAAAAAGATACCGCCAAGATTAAGACTCGTGCGGATAACATCCGAATTTTTGAAGTTCGAGATGAATCAGGCAGCTTATCGAGCGTCGTTATGCCTATATATGGCAAAGGTTTATGGTCGATGATTTATGGCTATTTAGCCGTCAAGCCTGATTTGAATACGGTTGAAAATATCATTTTCTACGAACATGGTGAAACACCTGGTATTGCTGACTTTGTTACCGATCCACAATGGACTGACTTATGGAAAGGCAAACAGCTATTTGATAAACAAGGCAAGATTGCTATTAAAGTCGTCAAAGGTGGCGCTAAAGAAGGTGACATTCATGGGGTTGATGGCGTGAGTGGAGCGACTCGAACTGGTGTCGGTATACAGCGCGCGGTTGAGTTTTGGTTTGGAGTAGAAGGTTTTCAAACCTTTCTTAAGCAGTTTGCTCAAGCGGAGGCTAAGTCATGAGTAGTGCTATTTCTACTAAGCAGATTTTAACATCGCCTATTTTTGCTAATAACCCTGTTGCGATGCAAGTATTGGGTGTCTGTTCTGCTCTAGCTGTCAGTAACTCTATGCAAACGGCATTAGTGATGACGCTTGCGGTGACATTTGTACTGGTGTCATCTAACTTAATCATTTCGACCATTCGCAACTTTATCCCAAACAGTGTGCGGATCATTGCGCAGATGACTGTGATTGCTTCTTTGGTCATCATTGTCGACATGGTACTTCAAGATGTGGCATACGAGTTGTCTAAGCAGTTATCTGTTTTTGTCAGCTTGATTATCACTAACTGTATCATCATGGGACGTGCTGAAGCATTTGCGATGAAGTACCCACCGCATCTCGCCTTGGTTGATGCCCTCGGTAATGCTATGGGATATGGCGTTATCTTACTGGGTGTCGCATTTGTTCGTGAACTGTTGGGGCGTGGGACCTTATTTGGTCATGAAATATTTACCACCATTGAAAACGGTGGTTGGTATTTGGCAAATGAAATGTTCACCTTACCGCCTAGCGCATTCTTTTTGATCGGCGTGATGATTTGGGCCATCAATGTTGTGCAGCGTAAGAGAGGGTAATGGCAATGGAACATTATATTAATTTATTTATTCAAGCTGCGTTTATCGACAATATGGCGCTGTCTTTTTTCTTAGGTATGTGTACGTTTCTTGCTGTATCTAAGAAAGTGTCGACTTCTTTCGGTTTAGGGATTGCCGTTATCGTGGTGATGATGCTGGCTGTGCCGTTAAACCAGGTCATATACGTTAACGTACTTGCGCCAGGTGCATTAGCTTGGGCTGGCTTTCCTGAGTTAAACCTTAGTTACTTACAGTTGATTACCTTTATTGGGGTTATTGCAGCGTTAGTACAAATTTTGGAAATGTTTTTAGAGCGCTATATTCCAACCTTGTACCAGTCTCTGGGGATTTTCTTACCACTTTTAACAGTAAACTGTGCCATTTTTGCTGGGGTAATTTTTATGGCGAACCGCGATTACAACTTAGTTGAATCTATGGTGTTTGCTGGTGGTAGTGCTGTGGGCTGGGCAATGGCGATTATCTTGTTAGCGGGCTTACGTGAGCGGATGAAATTCCATGCGATTCCACTTGGCTTACAAGGTATCGGTATTACCTTTATTACCACTGGATTAATGGCGCTAGGGTTTATGTCATTTGCTGGTATCACGCTGTAATGCTGGCAAAAAAGATAGTGACAAAAGTGAACTCGAATTCTCTGAGTAATGACACATTGTTGAGAAGGTACATTTAATGGAAATGGCAATCGGCATAGGCATGTTTACCATCGTGGTAAGTTTGCTGGTAATGGTAATTTTATTCGCCAAAAGTAAGTTAGTTAACACTGGCGATGTCACCATTGGGATTAATGGTGAGGCTGATAAGAGTGTTCGCACTCCAGCTGGTGACAAATTGTTAGGCGCCCTTGCTGGACAGAATATTTTTATTCCGTCTGCATGCGGCGGTGGTGGCACATGTGGCCAATGTCGTGTGACAGTTAAGTCTGGTGGCGGAGATATTCTGGCTACTGAACTTGACCACATAACGAAAAAAGAAGCTAAAGAAGGTTGTCGTTTAGCTTGTCAGGTTGCTGTGCGAACTGACATGGAACTAGAAGTAGACGAAGAGATATTTGGTGTTAAAAAGTGGCAATGTGAAGTCGTCTCAAACAATAACCAAGCCACCTTTATTAAAGAGTTACTGCTAAAGGTACCTGAAGGTGAAGAGGTTCACTTTAAAGCTGGAGGCTACATTCAAATTGAAGCACCAGCTCACGAAGTGAAATATGCTGATTTCGATATACCTGAGCAATATCGAGATGACTGGGAGCGTTTTGATCTATTTAGCTTAGTATCAAAAGTCGATGAAGATGTTTTACGTGCGTATTCAATGGCCAACTACCCTGATGAAAAGGGAACCATTATGTTGAACGTACGTATTGCTACTCCGCCAACAAATGATTTACCACCAGGACAAATGTCTTCGTACATTTTTAATCTGAAAGCGGGTGATAAAGTCACGATTTCAGGACCATTTGGTGAGTTCTTTGTTAAAGAGACCGATGCTGAAATGGTGTTTATTGGTGGTGGTGCAGGTATGGCACCCATGCGTTCACATATCTTTGATCAGCTCAAAAGTAAGCAGACCAAACGTAAGATGTCATTCTGGTATGGTGCACGTTCTGCGAGAGAAATTTTCTATCAAGATGATTTTGATACATTAGCAGCTGAAAATGAAAACTTTGAATGGCATGTCGCACTGTCAGATCCTTTACCGGAAGATAATTGGCAAGGTTACACAGGCTTTATTCATACGGTGCTGCTTGAGAATTACCTTAAAGACCACAAAGCCCCAGAAGATTGTGAATTCTATATGTGTGGCCCTCCAATCATGAACTCTTCTGTCATTAACATGCTAGAAAGTTTAGGTGTTGAAGAAGAAAATATTCTACTTGATGACTTTGGTGATTAACCATTAAGTTACAAAGTAAAATCAAAAGCTGAAACTGAGGTTTCAGCTTTTTTATGTCTCATACTTGGCTGAAGTGATAATTATGTCTAATGGGTAACATCGGATTTGCTTAAGCTTCTTATTTAAGCCTTTCACTTAAGCCTTTCACTTAAGCCTTCCATTTAAGTTCTTCAATACAGCTTTTCAATATAGCTCCTCGATATAGCGTTTCGGTTGAGTCTCTTGAATGAGTCTCTTGCGTGAGTTTCTGGCATAGATCTGTTGATTCAATTGTCGGTTTGAAAGCCACTACAAAATGGCTTTTAACAACATGCTATTTAATAGCGTATCAGGGAGTAAATTAACGACGTTGTGAAGAGGCTACAAAGCGTGGTTGGTAAAAGCTCAGCACATACTTGTACACATAAAAAAGCGCTTCTGAGGGAGTGGCAGAAGCGCTTACAGTAACGAAATATATTGTAATCGTATTACTTTGGGTTATTAACCTAGTGGAATAATGCCATCAACTTTAATAACCAGTGAACATGCACCTACTTTTGTCCAATCAACATCTGATGGAGTAAAGTCTTCGCCAGCACCTAGACCAGGAACTTCAGTGACCCAATCAAAGCCTTTAAGTGCAGTACGCTCGTAATCAATCGTACCTAAGATACGTGCACCCATGTTACGCTCAAATTTGGCTGAAAGCATCGGAGAGTATTCATAGTAAGCTAAACGAGTTTCACCTTCAGTGACAGCGTTATAACAAGTATTGTTTTTACCGATACTCATTGAAACATAATAGTTTCCGTCGTCTTCAAGCTTCATACCGTAGCCGAAAATCGCCACGTTTGGTGTTTCTACCATTTCAGCTGTTTCATCATCAGTAAACTTGTTTACTGTAGTGACTAATTTAGCGCCCATTTGATTCTTGATTGCGCTTAATTGGTACTCTTTACCATCGTTCGGGAACATGTCTGCCATGTATTCACGGTTTTGAAGGCCACAAGCTGTTTTCAGTGTTTTAGCGCCGCTACCATCTGACACTTCTTTCCACTCGTAGTTGTAAATGCTGCCATTTAAGCGTTGAGCTAGGTAATCGGCATTTAAGAATGAGCCAGTGCCGTAGTAGAACGAACCTGATGCACCTGTTTTACCATCGACTAATGTGTCATCTGGCTCAGGTTGTGGGAACGTTGGATCTTGTGGATCGCCTGGATCTACCGGCGGCGTTTCATCATGTGGATTATCATGACAGTTACTACAAGTACCGTAATCGCCATGTGGAACATTAGCAGGGTCGCTACCTTCATAGTTATGGCAGCTCATACAGTCATCAGATGCCATTGCAGAAGCGAATGCCGCTACAAGTGGCTCTTCATCTGCAGGTGCATTTGGGTCGATATAATCAAAGTTAACGCCTTCTTCAGCACATTGGTGTGCAAAAGTAGAAATATAACCAACGGCCTTAGTTTGTAATTCATCCGCTTTAGTCACTAAGTTAGCATTGTCTTCTACTAAAGAATCATTTGCTGCTGTTAGTTCTGTATTTTTAGTATTTAGCTCAGCGTTTTGAGCTTCTAATTGCTCAATTTGGTTTTCAAGACCTGACGTATCAGTGTCATCATCACTACACGCAGTTAGGCCAAGCATAGCGATACAAAGAACGCTTAATTTAAAAGTTTTTTTCATCGTTTTTCCCCTATTAATAGTTTGATAACTATTCTTTTATATATTTTTTAAAGCTCTCAGAATGGTGAGTAATCAACTTGCCAAACTTATCCTCAATGATCATGATTGGGATTTGGTGTTCATTGGCGATAGCCAATGATTCTTCGACAGAGAGCACCATAAATGCTGTTGCTAATGCATCTGCTGTCATCGAATATTTTTCAATTACTGTGGCTGAAACCACAGTGTGAGCAACGGGTCTACCTGAGCGTGGATCAATTAAATGAGAGAAGTGGTGGCCGTTTTGCTCGAAGTACTTACGGTAATCCCCCGAGGTGGCGACGGCTGCATTTCCTGGATTAATAATTTCCATTTGCCCCGTTGAGTAAGCAAAAGGTTTATCGATTCCGACTTTCCATGCTTGTTGCTCAGCGTTAAGTCCTTTTATTCGTAATTCACCACCGATATCGACAAGGTAATTGTGAATACCATTCAGCTCCATTACATCGGCAACGACATCGACTCCAAAGCCTTTGGCAATTGAAGACAGATCAATCTCTAAGCCATCAATTGTTTTTGTCAGTTGATTGTTTTCGATTTTAATATGTTGGATCCCAACGTATTGCTTGGCATTGTCGATGGCTTTTTGAGTCGGGACTTCGGTTGCTTTACCGTCTGGCCCAAACCCCCATAAATTAACTAATGGCGCAACAGTTACGTCCAATGTATGGTTTGTTAATTCAGCAATGCGCAGTGCCTCTGTCATGACGTATTTCATGTCTCGACTGATAGTGATAGGCGTATTTTTAGGTGTTTGGTTAATTTGGCTGATTTCTGAATCTTCACGCCAAGTAGACATTGACTGATTGACGCTTTCGAGACGAGTTTCTATTTGTGCTCGAATGTTTGCCATATGAGCTGGTGTGATTTTTTCTGCTGTCCAAGAGACCTTATATTTATTGCCCATGGTTTTCCCATGAACAGTTCTCATCTCTTGAGCATTAACTTGTGTGATTAAAATGCTATATAAAAATAGCCCAAAGATTGTTTTTAAAGTACTTGAATTCATATTCATAACAAGTTTTTTGTAAATAATAACTTTTGTTTTATTAGAATATGAGACAGTCATTTTTATGTAAATTTATACACAGAAAATCCTTTTTTTGATGTTTAAATTTGCGCTTTGCATCATTCTGTTATGTGGTTTTTTGATCTAGGTCTATGTTTTATAGTGTTAAATTAGTAAAGGGTGCTATATGCCTTACTATGTTCGTTTTTATATCGTTTAGGTATAAAAAATCAAAGCAAACAATATTTAATCTATTAAAAACTGCTATTAATGTGATGTAAGTATAAATTTTATTGTTATTATTTAAATCAATGAAAAATGTTGCAATATAAAATGAATTTCAAAAAATGAAATGATTGTTTTTGATATTTAGAATTATTAATAATTAATACAGAGGCATTTGAAAGTAGATTCTTTTTGAAAGGAAAAAATATAGATGACTGTTTCAACTCGCGTTTTATTAACGTTGAGGGTTGCTATTTTAACGTTATTCTAAAGGGGGATTCTTGGAATAAAGAAATTTGCTTATTTAGCCTATTAGTCATTTAGTCAGAAAATAAATAGCCTATTAGGCAAAATGGGGGGAGATGATGCTGGGGACTAACCCAGCATTAGGCATGTATTAGCGCATTTTTGAACATTGATTAAGGGGGTTAGATCAACACCTGATTAAGCACGCGTTGCCAGTTGCCTCCTAAAAAGCGGTCACGATCGCTAGATTTATAGCGAGCTTTAGCTAAGGCATCATCAATTCGACTCATTCTGTCTATATGGTTCAGTTCCGGTATCACGACGTGCTGAGGCAGGTTCTCAAAACCCAAGACATTTTTTGCTGCTAAACTTTGCCACCATTCGTGGTATTGCTTTACACCTTCTTCGTTATTGTTATCTAACGCTAACAGGTTTTCTTGACCTCGCAGCGGATAATCATTGGCAATCGCAACAGCGTTCACCCCGCCGATTCTGGCAACTCTATCTAATTGACGTACATAATCATCAATTGTGGGCACAGGATCGTTGGTTAGCCAAAAGCTCATCATAAATACCCCAAATACGCCGCCAGTATCTGCAATGGCTCTGATAACCTCATCAGGTGAACAGCGGGCATTATTTACAATAGAGCGCACTGCGCCGTGACTTTGTACTATGGGCATTTGGCTCGCTTTGGCTGTATCTAACGCGGTTTGCGGACTGGAATGACTAACATCAATAAGAATATTACGCTGGTTGAGTGCACTAATGAGCTGTTTACCGTCATCAGTTAGCGGTTTGTTTAACCCTTGGTTGCCGTCATTATCTAATGCGCCCCCCGCAAAACGATTTCCGTAATGGTGGGTTAATTGTAATACCCGTAATCCGTGCTGATGAAACTCATTCAAGCGCTGCCACTGCTGACCTTCACCTGAAAAGTTATCATCTTCAACACAATCGGCACCTTGTATTTGAAAGTAAACCGCAGTGCGTTTTTCAGCCCTGGCGCTAGCAATATCACGCCCACTGAGACCCTGTAATAAAATATCTGGATTGTCTATTACCCGTTGCTGAGCTTCTTTAATGCTGGCAATGCAGGCTTTATAACTGCGTTTATAGTTTGTGGTGCCATCGGGCTGAGTAATCGCTTCAATATCAGAAATATCACAAATGTACGCATCTAGTTTTGATGCGCGCACATCATCAAGGTTATCAGGAAGAAAACTAAGTCCATCGATATAAAGGCGCTTATTTGATTGCGCAAGTACAGAAGAGCTGTAAAGCGGGCAGAGAAGACTGGCGGCGGCAATGCCCTTGAGAAGTTGTCGTCGGCTTTGGTTACAAGCGCTTGTTGTCATGTGGTTTCCTTTTTAGACGCTTGTAATCATGTGAAGCTGATTATGTTGCGGCAAATTGCTTTATAGCATTGGCTAAGGCGGTTACGCCATTGGTACGCGACGGGCTTAATTGGCCACTTAGCCCTAAATGTGAAAAATAACGCTCTAAATCAAATGAAGTAATTTCAGCAGAGGTCTTTCCGTGAGTCGCATCGAGCAGTATAGCAATAAGACCCTTAACTATACGTGAATCGCTGTCAGCACAAAAAAAGTGTTTATCTGCATCTTGATAGTGATATAGCCAAGCTTGGCTTTCACATCCTTTCACTTGAGAGGCTTCTACTTTAAACGTTTCATTTAATGGAGCAAGTACCTTACCTACCAGCATAATTTGGCGATATTTATCTTGCCAGTTTGTTGCCTGTTGTATGGCGAGAACAGCCTGAGAAACCTTGTCATCTAATGGTATAAAACAGCTTTTATCTGGCGTATCAACGAGTATGTTTTCTGATGCTGCGTGATTCAAAATAGGCCTCAATGGGAATGACTAAATACTATTACGGTTAAGCTGTAAAGGTTTAAGCGAGTAAAGGTTAAGTTATAACAGTAATTCTTTAACTTTACGAAGTGCATCGATAAATAGGTCAATATCTTGCTTATTATTGTATAAACCAATGGATGCACGACAACAGCCTTTAAGGTTTAGGTGCTGCATTAATGGCATGGCGCAATGGTGGCCACACCGAACGGCAATACCTTGCTGATCGAGTAATATGCCCACATCTTGATGATGCTCGCCAGCAAGGTTAAAAGCGACAACTCCAACATTATTAGGACCAGCGCCATAGAGGCTTATGTCACCCAACTGAGCCAGTTGTTGCTGTAAGTAGTGCAGTAAAGTTTGCTCATGTTGCTCAACCAAATCACTGGGTAAGTCACTCATAAAACTAATTGCAGCGCCTAAACCGATGACGGCAGAAATAGCTGGGGTGCCAGCTTCTAATTTGTTAGGCAAACTACCAAACTCCGTACCGTTAAAGCTGACCGTTTTGATCATTTCGCCACCCGTTAACATCGGGGTTAAGGCATTTAATATCTGGTAGCGACCATAAAGGATGCCAACGCCTGTTGGACCATACATTTTATGGCCTGAAAATACATAAAAATCACAACCAATTTGTTGAACATCAATAGCAAAGTGAGCGATGGCTTGCGCGCCATCAACTAAGGTGATGGCACCTGCTTGTTTGGCTTTTTGAGTTAATTCTATGATCGGGTTAACTGTGCCTAATGCATTAGTCACATGGGTTAGGGCGACTAATTTGGGGGCTAATGACAGCAACTGCTCATACGCATCAACATCGATCGTTAAATCATTATTGAGTGGAATTGGCTTAATGATGGCGCCAGTTTGCTTTGCCAGTTGTTGCCACGGAACAATATTGGCATGATGGGCGGCTGTATCGACCAAGATAATATCGTCTTTATCAAATTGTGCAGTTAATCCATGCGCCACCATATTGATTGACTCAGTAGTTCCATGAGTAAAGATAATTTCATCGACTCGATTGCTATTGATAAACCCTTGAACTTGGCTACGTACTGTCTCATAGTCGCGGGTTGCTCGAGCTGATAATTGATGAGCAGCGCGGTGAACATTGGCATTACTTAGTTGATAATACTGATTCACAGCATTGATGACGGACTGAGGCTTTTGGCTCGTCGCCGCAGTATCTAAATAACATAACGGTTGCCCATCAATCTGTTGAAATAGGGTGGGAAATTGGGCTCTAATCGCATCATGTTCAAAAGCTTTCGTCATTGCAAACTCACTTTATTAACGCCAACCTTAAATAACTCGCGGGGATTCAAGCATTGTCGATAAATAGAAATTGGGCTAAGCCCTAAATAGAAACGCCACGATCTTCATAGAAAGTGGCGCTTATTGCAAGTCTAGCATGAACGATTAAGCAGTTTATTAAGGGCAAGGCATTCGGTAACGTAAAGACAATTCATCAATTCTTGCCAATAATTCAGGGCTAAGGGTTACATCAAGACTGTCGATGTTTTCTTTAAGCTGATCTAGCGTCGTTGCGCCAATAATATTAGAGGCAACAAAGCGACGACTATTTACAAAAGCCAGTGACATTTGTGTTGGACTTAGATTGAACTCTCGAGCTAACTCAATATAAGCTTGGGTTGCTTCAAGTGCCATTGGGGTGGCATTGTAGCGAGCAAATCGCTTGAACAAGGTCAGTCTGGCTTTTTCTGGCCACTGGTTATTTTCATATTTACCGGTTAGCGCACCAAAAGCGAGCGGTGAATATGCCAGTAAAGGCAGCTCTTCTCGGTGACTAATTTCTGACATTCCGACTTCAAAACTACGATTCAGTAAATTATAAGGATTTTGCACGCTAACGATTCGAGGTAAGTCGTGTTTCTCTGCAAGGCGAAGGTATTGCATCAGCCCCCAAGGCGTCTCATTTGATACTCCGATATAACGCACTTTTCCTTGGCGAACGACTTCAGCTAACGCTTCTAATGTTTCAAGAATGGGGGTTTGATGTTCTTCTTCATCATGGTTATATAAAAGCTCGCCGAAATAGTTACAATTTCTGTCTGGCCAATGTACTTGATACAAATCAATTGTATCGACCTGTAATCGCTCAAGCGATGCATCAACTGCTTGATGAATATTTACCCAATCTAACGCCATATTAGGTCGGATAAAGTCGCTTTTAACACCTGCTGCAGACACTTTTGTGGCAATCACTAGGTTATCGCGGTTACCACGCTGAGATAAATATTGGCCAATAATCCGTTCTGTTTCGCCTTGAGATTCAGCTTTTGGCGGAACGGGATACATTTCGGCAGTATCAATAAAGTTAACACCGCGACTTAGGGCGTAATCGAGTTGTTCAAAAGCATCTTGTTGTGAGTTCTGTTCTCCCCAGGTCATAGTGCCTAGGCAAATCTTACTGACATCAAGACTGGTATGAGGAATGCGTTGATATTCCATTTATTTCTCCTATGGAATGCAGTTACTTTGAAGTTATCAAGCTTTTGCGTTAAACAAAAGCTTGATATTCCGTTAGCAAATTAACTGTTGAATATCTCGGCATTTATAAAGGGGGCCATTGCTAAAATAATGGCTTGGGTATAAATACTTTCTCGTGTTGCTAACCCTTGTGTTAACAGACCAATTGCACCGCCTTTTTGCTTGATGTTGTCAGTATTAAATAAACGATCCATCACATGTCCAAGCTCTTCACCTTGTTTTAATGATTGATACACTTGAGCTGGTAATGGCAGTAGTGCACTGCGTCCAATAGATATTTGCTGCTGATGAATGATGGCCATATAGGCAAAGGTGGCTGGGCCATGATCAAAATGATCAACCCCGCCTTCCATAGCGATGTAAAAGTCGGCTTTTGTTTCTGCCATTGTGTTTGCTAAGTCTTCAGACTGACAAAATTGAACACGATTAATTGCCCCCTGTTTTGTTTCTTGCTCGGTCATGGGTTGATCTGCAACAAGAGAGGGAGCATGTTTGCCAATGCAATGTATTTGGTGATGGGGGAAATATTGGCTGAAGGCGACTTTGGCGGCATTCACTTTTACTGGATTTTTAGAACCAACAATAATGGTCAGTTGTGCAATTGTTTGCTCGCCAATTGATTTTTTATCATGCAGAGGCTGCGTTTCAAGCTGAGTAGGATTTGACATAGTTTTATATTCAATTAGTTATTTTAGTAGCGGCATAAGCTACACTGATGCGCATTAAGTATCTTACGCTATTTTACAGAGAGTCATCATGGCAAAGAAGTTTTATGTTGTCTGGTCAGGTCGAGAGACAGGTATTTTTACCAGTTGGGATTACACCAAGAAGTTGGTGGATAAGTTTCCTCAAGCCAAATACAAGTCGTTCCCCACTGAGGCGCAAGCTAAAGCGGCATTTGCGGGGGCAGCCTCAAATAGTATTGGAAAGCCAGCTAGCAAAAAAGCGAGCGGTAAAAGTATCAGCCAAAGTACCAGTAAAGTAGAGTCAATTAAGACGACGAATATTGATCTTTTCAGCCATGATGTCATGGTTTTTACTGATGGTGGTTGTGAGCCAAATCCTGGTAAGGCAGGTTCAGGAATGGCCGTTTATCGTCAAGGTGAAGTGAGTGAGCTTTGGTATGGGTTATTTAATCCTAATGGCACTAACAATAGTGCGGAACTAAATGCCTTGTATCAAGCGTTATTGGTGGCTGAAAAAGCCTTAAACGATAATCAAACCGTCAAGATATTGAGTGACTCGCAATATTCCATTAATTGTATTACCAACTGGGCCTATGGTTGGAAAGCCAAAGGTTGGAAGCGAAAAGTTGCTGGTGATATTGCTAACCTTGTAGTGATACAACAAGCACACGAATTATATGACGCAATTAAAGGCCAGATTGATATTGCACATGTGGCTGCTCATATCGGCATTGAAGGTAATGAACTGGCTGATCGCATGTCCATTTACGCTATCGATCAA
This sequence comes from Shewanella sp. P1-14-1, assembly GCF_001401775.1. Classification (NCBI taxonomy): domain Bacteria; kingdom Pseudomonadati; phylum Pseudomonadota; class Gammaproteobacteria; order Alteromonadales; family Shewanellaceae; genus Shewanella; species Shewanella sp. P1-14-1. Next base: position 70,734 of record NZ_LKTL01000017.1, read on the forward strand.
AAAAATACTGAATTTAGCCAATATGATGAACCTATCAATTTAACTGAGATTCTGGCTCTTAGGACAGGGTAGTCGTCATTTCCTTTCTTTGAGAGATGATAGTTGAGGCATTATGTTAAGCATGGCAATCGTTATATGGGTTATTGATTGTATAGCCTAAGCCCTGCTTGTGTGTGAGCTGCTGGTTTATTAGGTGTTATTGTATTAGGTGTTTTGTTGAGCAATTTATCTTAAAGTGTTACCAGTTAGAATAACTGATCGTACCAGTTGCGTACTTTGCTCTCAAATAGCGTTAAAATTTTTGTGAGTCGGGGTAAAAAATGACCTAGATCATATTTCACAATTTAGAATTCTATATTCTCCGTTGTGAAATTAGATACCTAATAGGGTCATTATTATGCAAAGAGATTCAATCAATGCGCAGGACGTTGCAGTTTCAGCTCACGATGAGCAAACTTCAGTAAAAGGCTGGACACGCCAAGATACGACTTGGATGCTTAGCTTGTTTGGTACCGCGGTTGGTGCAGGCATTTTATTTTTGCCTATCAATGCAGGTATGGGCGGATTTTGGCCGTTAGTGTTAATGGCGATTATCATTGGCCCAATGACGTACCTTGCTCATCGTGGTTTATCTCGTTTTGTATGTTCTTCTAAAAATCCAGGTAGTGATATCACCCAAGTGGTTGAAGAACATTTCGGTGTGAGTGCAGGTAAAGCGATCACAGTGCTTTATTTCTTTGCTATTTTCCCTATTGTGCTTATTTATGGTGTTGGCATTACCAACACTGTTGATAGTTTTATTGTTAATCAACTTGGCTTTGCTTCACCGCCACGTATTCTTTTATCTGCAGTGTTAATTATTGGCATGATGTCTGTGATGGTTGCGGGTGAAAAATTCATGCTGAAAGTGACTCAGTTTTTGGTTTACCCGTTAGTTGCTATTTTAGCTTTCATGTCATTTTACCTGATGCCAGATTGGAAGATGGACGCACTGCAAGTTGTGCCTTCTACCGGTGAGTTCTTAGGGACTGTGTGGCTGACGATTCCTGTATTAGTGTTTGCATTTAACCATTCTCCTGCTATTTCACAGTTCTCTGTTTCATTGAAACGTGAGCATGGCAATAATGCCTCGAAAAAAGCGGATGTGATTTTACGTAACACCTCCATGATGCTGGTTGGGTTCGTGATGTTATTTGTATTCTCGTGCGTATTGTCTTTAAGCCCTGCTCAATTAGCTGAAGCGAAAGATCAAAACTTAGCGATTCTGTCTTACCTTGCCAACGTTCACTCAAGCGGATTTGTTAGTTACTTTGGTCCTATTATTGCGTTCATTGCGATTATTTCTTCATTCTTTGGTCATTACTTAGGGGCAACTGAAGGTTTAAAAGGCATGATCACTAAGCAACTTCGTAGTAGCAATAAAGAAGTATCAGACGCCAAACTCAACAAATTTATTCTTGGCTTTATGTTTTTCAGTATTTGGATTGTTGCGGTTATTAACCCAAGTATTCTTGGCATGATTGAAGCGTTGGGCGGCCCTATTATTGCGGCGATTTTATACCTAATGCCAATGTATGCCGTTTATAAAGTTCCTGCATTAAAAGCTTACCGTGGCCGCATCAGTAATGTGTTTGTTGTGATTGCTGGTTTATTGGCAATGACAGCCATTTTATTCGGCCTAATGAGCTAACACTCTGATAATTAAGGCTGTTGTGTAGCATGGTTAGAGGAACAATAACGGTTCCTCTTTCTTACGGTTTTTAGTTTGCTGATAGGGTCAGTAAACGTTGAGGCAAATTATATGTTTAGTGCATTTGAAATCTTTAAGATTGGTATTGGTCCGTCGAGTTCACATACCGTTGGGCCGATGAAAGCGGCAAATTGTTTTATTGATGACTTGATTGAGCAAGGCAAGCTAACTCAAATTACTAAATTCACGGTTGATGTATACGGATCATTATCATTAACGGGTAAAGGTCATCATACTGATATTGCGATCATCATGGGATTGGCGGGTAATGAACCTGAAACGGTTGATATTGATAGTATTGAGCCTTTTATTACCCAAGTTGAGAAAACCCAAGAAATCATTATAGGTGATGCGATTCACCATGTTGATTTTCCTCGTGATGCCTTGATTTTCCATCGCTCAACCTTACCATTGCACGAAAATGGCATGACGTTACATGCTTGGATTGGCGATGAGTGTGTTTATTCCAATACTTATTACTCTATCGGCGGTGGTTTCATCGTTGAGGAAAGTGAGTTTACTCAAAGTCATTCCAGTGGCGTTAAGGTGCCTTATCACTTTAATTATGCTGATGAGCTAGTGGCACACTGCAAAGATTCAGGTTTAAGCATCAGCGGATTAATGAAGCAAAACGAGCTGTGCTTCCGTTCGGAAGAAGCTATGTATAGTGGGTTTAATCTTGTATGGAAAACCATGCAAGATGCGATTGTAAAAGGTTGTCATACAGAAGGCGTGTTATCTGGCCCATTAAAAGTGTCACGTCGTGCGCCAGCCTTGCACCGTGAATTACTTCGCTGTGAGCGAACCAGTACCGATCCTATGGAAATCATTGATTGGGTCAATTTATTTGCGTTGGCTGTTAGTGAAGAAAATGCTGCTGGTGGTCGTGTTGTGACCTCGCCAACCAATGGTGCAGCAGGGATTATTCCTGCGGTGTTGGCCTACTATGACAAATTCATACAGAAGGTCGGTGAAAAAGAATGTAGCCGTTACTTTTTAGCCGCAGCTGCTGTGGGATCGCTATACAAACGGAATGCTTCGATATCTGGGGCGGAAGTTGGCTGTCAGGGTGAAGTGGGGGTCGCTTGTTCTATGGCGGCTGCGGGTTTAGCTGAGTTAATGGGCGGTTCACCTGCGCAAGTTTGTATGGCTGCTGAAATTGGTATGGAACATAACTTAGGCTTAACTTGCGATCCCGTAGCGGGCCAAGTTCAAGTCCCTTGTATTGAACGAAATGCAATCGCATCGGTTAAAGCGATTAATTCGTCACGTATGGCATTACGTCGTAATTCTGAACCAAGAGTGAGCTTAGATAAAGTGATTGCGACTATGTATGAAACAGGTAAAGACATGCATGTGAAATATCGTGAAACCAGCCAAGGTGGTCTTGCAATAAAAGTCACCAATTTGTGTGCTTAATCGGGTTTGATTAAAAGGCTTTCTTACGAAAGCCTTTTTTGTATTTTGTACACATTGACAACAGCGTGTAGAGAACTCTACTCTTCAGCACCTTCTGCAATCTCTTCATACATCAGATAATGGCTTTGCTCCATACCTAGTGATTGATAGGTTTTTTGGGCAATGTGGTTGTCGTGCTCAACATACAATCTAAAACTCGCAGCGCCGCCTATTTCCTCTGCAAGTGATTTTACAGCTTGATAAAGCTTGGCATAAATTCCTTGGCGGCGATTTTGCGGGCGAATATAGACACTTTGGATCCAGCAGTAGTTAGTTGCGCGCCAATCACTCCATTCAAGGGTGACCATTAATGATCCCGCTATTTGACCATCAACTTCAGCGACAAGATAAAAGCCTTTTTCTGGGCTATTAAGCATCGTGCTCACGCCTTTTGTAAGACGTTCATTATCTAATGTGAGGTTTTCGGTTTCCAATGCCATCGCTTGGTTAAAATCAACTAATGCTGCTAAATCTGATGCTTGGCCTTTTCTTATTATCATTGTCCTTCCTATATCGGGAATCGTAAAAATGTTGCTGATTTTTTATTCGACTAAAGTCTAAGCTGCTATGCTTATTATTCAATGTGACAGTGCAAGAGGTTGTGATGATAAAGTCAAAATATCAATTCAGAGTTTACCGATATATCAAACATCCCAGTCGAATTAATCGAGTCAATAATCCTTGTCATAGTGTTTATCCTACTACAGTCAATGGGGCTGCACAGCCCAATATTAACCATCCGTTACACTTCCTGCTAACCTTAGCCACTTTAGGCTTATGGGCAATGGTGTGGTGGTGGCTGATTTTAAAGTCGAGAGGCGAGGAGTCAAACTGGCTTGCAGGTTTTGATGATGACTATTGGAGTTATTTAATCGAACGGGAATGTCCCCCTGCAGCTTTATATCCTGTCAAAATCGGCAATAAAGAAACGACATTTATATTTGAAGCCTAATAGTGAATTTTGAATAGAAGCTCAGTGTAAACTGACCTAGATCATCTATTAAACCTAAATAGGTATGCTAGTATGCGGCGCCGAATTTTGTCGGCCGAGTTTATTGATGGTGTCATTGTTTAACGTTGATAACGACATCATCTAGATATTCATACATCGTGACTACTAGTCAGTTACATCAATCGCAAACAAGCAAGGTTTACTCCATGTCAAAACATGCACCGTCATTTCCAAGTCGAGTTTGGTCTCGTTGGATGTCAGTTCCTTTATGGTTACAAATCCTCATCGGTATGGTTCTAGGTATTATTGCAGGGATCACCTTAGGGGATGATGCCAGTTACCTAAAACCTATTGGTACCTTGTTTGTTAATACCATTAAAATGCTTATCGTTCCTTTGGTGTTTTGCTCATTGATTGTAGGTGTTACATCAATGCAAGACACGGCAAAAATGGGCCGTATTGGCTTTAAATCATTTGGCTTTTACCTAGGTACTACGTCAATTGCGATAAGCATTGGTTTACTTGTCGGCTACGTCATGCAACCTGGCGCAGGTCTTGGACTTGAAGGTGCAAAAATTGTCAGCGAAGTAAAAGAAGCGCCGACATTGATGGATACGTTAATTAATATCGTACCTACCAACCCAGTGGCGGCATTGGCTAGCGGTCAAATTTTGCAAGTGATTGTGTTTGCTGTGGCACTCGGTATTTCGTTAGTGCTTATAGGTGAGCACGGTAAACCCGCTATTCGTGTTTTTGAAAGTCTAGCTGAAGCAATGTACAAACTCACTGATATGGTGATGAAGTTAGCGCCTTACGGTGTATTTGGTTTAATGGCTTGGGTCGCAGGTGAGTATGGCTTAGATATGTTATTGCCTTTGATAAAAGTCATTGTGGCGGTTTATATCGGCTGTGCGTTACACATTCTTGGTTTTTACAGTGTAGTACTGACGGTGTTTGGTAAGCTAAATCCGATGCAGTTCTTTAAAGGAATTGGCAATGCAATGGCGGTTGCATTTACAACGTCAAGCTCAGCCGGCACCCTACCAGCAAGTATGAAATGTGCCAGTGAAAACTTAGGGGTTAATAAGAAGATTTCTAGCTTTGTATTACCACTAGGAACCACCATTAACATGGATGGCACCGCGCTTTACCAAGGTGTAACGGCGCTATTTGTGGCACAGGCTTTTGGTATTGATTTAACTTGGGTGGATTACATTACTATTGTGCTAACTGCTACCCTTGCATCGATTGGCACAGCAGGTGTTCCAGGTGCAGGTCTAGTGATGTTAACTTTAGTACTGACCACTGTGGGCTTACCATTGGAAGGCGTTGCTATTATTGCGGGTATTGACCGTATTTTAGATATGGCTCGTACAGTAGTGAATGTATCAGGCGATTTAGTTGCTACGACGGTGATTGCTCGCTCAGAAGATGAGCTAGACGTTGAGCATTACAATGCGGATATGGAGCAATCAGCTCTTATTGCTCAGCATAACGAAGTCGATATTCAGCAAAAAGTTGCTGAAAATGTGAAAAGCAATTCATAAGTCATTATTTGAGTTTATTGAAATAAAAAAGAGTGAAGCCATGGTTTCACTCTTTTTGTATGGACTCAGCTTAATTAGCCAAGTCATGGTGCTTTAGCGTGTAGCAACTAGTCTTGCTGCTGGCTCAATACTAATAAATTAGCACCTTGTTCTGATTTTAGCAGTAATTTTCCCGATTTTGATAAAGCCACATTTGTGACCATTGGCATGGCTTTCATGACTCTAGCTTCTTGTTTCATTAATACTTCAACACAGGCCATCATACTTGTACCAGCAGGGGAAAGGGTAAGTTGTGTATCGTCTTGCTGATACTCTCCAAAGAACTGATTACAACTATTATTACCCGATAATTTACCGTCTTCTGCAAACGTAATTTGTGCTGGACTATGATTAATTACAGCTTCAGAAAGAGCAGATTCAATATACCAGCTACCTAACAAGTTAATTTCTTCAGCCTGGTGGCTGTTGCTTTGACAAGCACTAAGACCGAAAATAACCAAACAAGCGGTAATAGCGGGTTTTATCATGATGGTTTCCAATGAGATCGATAATCATCATAGTATATACTGTGTTTCAGCTAAATTTTCATGATGAAGTAGATTTAATTGTTATTCATTCTTTAAAGTCAGTGCATTAGTTAAACTTGTCGTAAAAATAGACATCTTGATATGTCATTCAGTTAATAAGAGCTATTTAATGAGTAAAATATTTAAAGTCATGCATCTGGTCGGATTATTTATGGTTGGCTGTGGCGCATATTTCTATTTATTGACAGACATGGCCAACGAAATAAATGGCATGTTATTAGTGGCGAGTCTGATTGGTATTGGGCTTTTAATTATGGCGCCTTATCCAGTTGCATTAGTTTTCGATTGGGCACAAAAGCAGCCGCAGTCCCAAGTAAAACAAGAAAGTGATAATAAAACTGAATGAAAATCCAATACCGATTAGCAACACAAGAAGACTCAGCGGAACTGGCTCGACTTGAAAAGAGCTACATGAATGATGAGCTGTCATCACCCGCAGAAAGTATGTCAGGGCAGTGTTTTTCAAAGACCGATATTAGCGAGTTAATTCGCCTCGGTTGGATTATGTTAGCTGAGATCAATGAAAAACAAACGAGTGCAGCACAAAGTCAGGCAAGTATTATTGGTTATGTGATTGCTGGACCTTGGTCATGGTTTAAATCATGGGGTATATACGCACTTGTTATGCGAAAACTATCTGATATAGAAGCGGGGTTTAGTAAGATAACGGCGCAAAATAGTTGTCAATATGGCCCCATTTGGATTCATCCTGATTTTCGTGGTCAAGGGATATTTGCGAAGTTAGTTGAAAAGCTTAGTTGTAATGTGGCCAAAAAATACCCTTATATGGTGACTTTTATCGCAGAAGAAAATCAAACTTCTTTCGCCGCTCATACTGGTAAATCTGCCATGGAAGTAGTGGATTACTTTAGTTTTCAGCAGCGTGATTACTATTTGCTGCTAATGAAAAATTAATAGTGACAAGCAGGTATGGACAAGGTTATTAATGAAGTGGTTAACCGAAGAATTTAATGTATGGCATAACAAGAGGTAAATGATGAGTGTTGAAAACTCGCTAAATCAATTTGAACAGTTATTTCTGCCGTATCTGCATTTACGTTTGTCCGCTTATGATAATGCCAAAATTGTGGTGGCAGTATTAGCATCACAAAATAAAACGTATCGTGTGGTTGAGTATGTAAGTTCTGCGCAGTTAGATACTGAGCAAGCTGTAAGCCAACATGGCCACTACCTAGTTGAAACTGACTTCGGCAATATTGGTTGTGGCCGAGCTAATGGCTATCAAGAGGCTATTCAATTAATCGATGCGCTGCAAGACGTAGATCTAAGCTCTGCAAGAGAGCTGACTGTACCAGTGTTGAATATGCAACAAGTGGCGTTTATGTGCGTAGAAACGGCGCACTTTGATCACTGCTGATACGTATTTCTCTAAATTTTCTTACTGTATCTGACTCAACTCAACTCAACTTAACTCAACTTAAGTAATGCCAAAGGTCTATCTTGGTTGTTATGCTTTTTAAATAACTGATTTATATTATTGTCTACCTCATGGGGCTTAATAAAACCGTGCTGCTGATAGAAATCGGTGAGCGAAGCTATTGCAAAAACATAACACTCAGATTCAAGCAAATTTGATTGAATAACAGACATCAATTGATGAGCGATTCCTTGGCCTCTAGCACTTTTTTTAACGACTAACCCTGTGACTAATTGAACCTCGCCAATTTTTTTTATCCTCACAGCAGCTAAAATATTATCGATTTGAAGCAGGTTCGTGTGGTTAGCTATTGGCTTATCATCAGCTTTTTCTTGGCAGCAGAGGATGACAGTGTCTTTAAACGTTGGCTTGGAGTAGGGCAAGTGTTGGCGATAGAAAAGTTTGATTACGGACCATAATTGTTGCTGCTCGCTCAAAGTCGTTTGGTAGTACTCGCCCTGAATATTGTCCGACGCTCTGACTGGCAAAGGCACTGATGACAGGCTAGAAAAGTCAGATTTACTTGCTTTGAACATATAATAGGAGTGCATTCATTTTCCTGAGTTTTATCATTGAGTCTCTTTGCCTAAGCCTAGCAACCTAAGCCTCGCAACTTAAGCAGCGCAACCTAAGCCTGTTAGCTAAAGTAGGTATGGCTTAACATCATATTGAGCATTCAGATCATAGCCTATTGCTTCAATGGGTTCGACTTATCACCTTATTTCCAATTGGTAAATTATTGCTCATTTTTAGGACGTTTCTATGCTGGTTTCTATGCTGGTTTCTATGCTGGTTTCTATGCTCGTTTCATTGCCAGTTTAACGGTTGTTATATTATTTGTTTCTTAGCTGCTTCCTTATTTTCACATATTGAAAGTGTCATTGTAGAAATTCTATCCACTTTGAGTCTTTAAAGTGCTTATTTGTGAATGTTAACAAGTTGTTTGCTGGTTAGGGCTTGTTTGAATAATTATACGGTGATAGCTTAATAACTATCTTATTTAGTTTATGATTTTCATACTATTATTTGTATCGGTTTTGTTTGAATAGGTATGTTAACTAAACGTTGAAAGCAAGTTTGAGATTTCGATGGAATTTTTGCCGCATACGTTAACCGCACAGCAAATGTATAAATTATTGATTGGTGGTATCACCCCAAGACCAATCGCTTGGGTGTCTACGGTATCGGCAAAAGGAGTACCTAATTTAGCGCCATTTTCATTTTTTACAGTGGCAAGTGCTAATCCTCCAGTGTTGTGCTTTAACCCAATGAGTACCGATAAAGGCGCAGAAAAAGACACGCTAGTTAATATACGTGAGCAGCAAGAATTTGTGATCAACACTGTCAGTTATCAAGACTTATCGGTAATGAATCAAACGTGCCATTCATTACCGCCAGAACAAAATGAGTTTGAATATGCTGGAATAGAAACCTTAGACTCAACGATTGTTAAACCAAGTCGCGTTAAGCAAGCTGTGGTCAGTTTTGAATGTCGACTCAATCAAATTGTCGATTTAGGTAATCAGCCATTAGCAGGGCATTTGATATTAGGGGACGTCGTTGCTGTTCATGTTAACGATGACGCGATAGATAATTTTAAAATAGATGCAGATCAACTTGATGCCATTGGCAGAATGGCTGGCAGTGACTATTGTTTAACGAGAGATAAAGTACAATTGATGCGCGAATAAAGCGATGTAAACGAGTTAAATAAAAGGACTATTTAATTCACACCCTTAGGGTAAGAAAATCTACTGATGAGCATTAAGTACAGGGAGAGATAATGCCACTTTTAGAACAATTTAAAAATAAACTATCATCAAAACAAAGCGATGTCTCTTTGAGCGTCGTGATAGGGGTAATCGTCTCTTTTTTAGTTGTCGCCTATGGTGCTTTAGCCAATCCGCTTGAATACACAGAGCCACAATCTTTGGTCGAAAGGCTAACAATATATGCTTATGGCTTAATCTTGCCTGCATTGGCATTTATATTTGCTGCAGGGCGCGTGCTACTAAGACGATTCAATACCACACAAACTCATATTCGCTCCGCTTTTGAGGAGTCGGAAAAAACCAGGCATCTGCAAAATGTTTTACAAAATACCTTAGAGCAATTTTGTATTGTTTTGAGCGTGTATTTTTTATGGACCTTTATTATGCCTGCTGAGTTCATGTCACTGATTGCGCTATTATCGATAGTCTTTTTTATCGGCAGAATTATATTTATCAGTGGTTATGAAAAAGGCTCCGCCACAAGAGCGTTAGGGTTTAGTTTGACATTTTATCCTTCAGTGCTCTCTGTAGGCGCTATTATTATTTATCTTTTTTATCGTACGTTCTCTTAGCCGTTTTAGTGAATTTTACCCATAAAAAAACCGTCATAAGACGGTTTTTTTGATTCTACTTTATGCGCTAGGCTAAGCTGAAAACTTATAAGCCTGCATCTGCACGTAAGATTTCAGCTTTATCAGTCGCTTCCCAAGGGAACTCATTACGACCGAAGTGACCGTATGCAGCTGTACCTTGGTAAATTGGACGAGCCAAATCTAACATAGCGGTTAAGCCATATGGACGTAATTCAAAGTGCTGGCGAACTAGCTTGATAAGTACGTCTTCAGAAACTTTACCTGTACCAAATGTTTCAATACTGATTGACGTTGGCTCTGCAACACCAATAGCGTAAGACACTTGGATTTCACAGCGATCAGCAAGACCTGCTGCAACGATGTTTTTAGCAACGTAACGTGCAGCATAAGCAGCACTACGATCCACTTTTGATGGGTCTTTACCTGAGAAAGCACCGCCACCGTGACGTGCCATACCGCCGTAGGTATCTACGATAATTTTACGACCGGTTAGACCACAATCGCCTACTGGGCCACCAATAACAAAACGGCCAGTTGGGTTAATGAAGTACTTAGTGTCTTTGTTTAACCATTGTGATGGTAAAACAGGCTTAATGATGGTTTCCATCACGCCTTCGATTAAGTCTTCTTGCGTCACATCTTCACGATGTTGAGTCGACAGGACGATGGCGTCGATACCTTTGATTTGACCATTTTCATAGGCAAAAGTAACCTGACTTTTCGCATCAGGACGTAACCAAGGTAATGTACCGTCTTTACGGACTTCAGACTGACGTTTAACCAGCTTGTGTGCGTAAGTAATAGGTGCAGGCATTAATACATCTGTTTCATTGCTTGCATAACCAAACATTAATCCTTGGTCACCTGCGCCTTGCTCTGCAGGATCGCTACGATCAACACCTTGGTTAATATCTGGAGACTGTTTACCAATCGCATTTAAAATCGCACAAGAGTCAGCATCAAAACCCATATCTGAATGAGTGTAGCCAATTTCACGTACTGTTTTACGTGTGATTTCTTCGATATCAACCCAAGCTGAAGTCGTAACTTCACCACCGACTAATACCATGCCAGTTTTAACGTAAGTTTCACATGCAACACGCGCTTTTGGATCTTGCTCTAAAATTGCGTCTAGTACCGCATCAGAAATCTGATCGGCGATTTTATCTGGATGACCTTCTGAGACTGACTCAGAGGTGAACAAGTGGTTTGCCATAGTTGGTAAATCTCGTCTTTTGGAATTTGAACGTGTAGAAGCATCTACATCTAGACGTCTATAATAATTCAAATTAGGTTTGATAACACCCCTTAGAATCAATATAAGTTAAAAATTGTGCAACCATTCAAAGATTTATAAAAACTGTAATTGCTCTGTTTTATAAATTTATTAAATTAATCTTATGAATTTTATGCTAATTCTTGCCTTTATACTGTATTGGGGAGAGATGCTAAGGTTAAAAATAAAACAATAACTTTAGTTGATGTTTATCACTTTGTTGGTTTTTTTATTCGCCGGTGGCAACAAATATTCACGGTACTTTTAATGTGATAAAAAATCTCTTAGGGCAATTTAAAATAGAAAATGTAATAGCTTAGTGGGAAAAAGTTATACAAATGTTATCGGTAACATGGTATAAAGTTGGCTAATTAATCTACGCGTTTAGTTTGCAATAGATTGTTAGATGAAAAAAAGTGGCTAATACCGCTAATAAAAATTTGCGTCACATCGCCTAGTAGGGGAAAATATGCCCCCACAATTGCCCGCTAGACCTCACAAACAAGCAGGAGAGAGCATGTCATCTCGTAAAGAACTCGCAAACGCTATCCGCGCATTAACTATGGATGCCGTTCAAAAAGCCAATTCTGGACACCCAGGTGCACCAATGGGGATGGCAGATATTGCCGAAGTGCTATGGAATGACTTCCTAAAGCATAATCCAACTAACCCAGAGTGGGTTGATCGCGATCGTTTCATTTTATCAAACGGTCATGGTTCAATGCTGATTTACTCTTTACTTCACCTGTCAGGCTACGCGCTGCCAATTGAAGAAATCAAAAACTTCCGTCAATTACATTCTAAAACACCAGGTCATCCTGAGTACGGTTACACCCCAGGTGTTGAAACCACAACCGGTCCTTTAGGTGCTGGTATCAGTAATGCTGTGGGTATGGCTATTGCTGAGAAAACCTTAGCAGCACAATTTAATAAGCCTGGTCACGATATCGTAGATCACTTCACTTACTGTTTCTTAGGTGATGGCTGTTTAATGGAAGGTATTTCGCATGAAGCTTGTTCTTTAGCGGGTACATTAGGCCTAGGCAAATTAGTGGCATTTTGGGATGACAACGGTATTTCTATCGATGGTCATGTTGAAGGCTGGTTCACAGATGATACGCCTAAGCGTTTTGAATCATACGGCTGGCATGTTATTGCAAATGTTGATGGTCACGATAGCGATGCTATCCGCGCTGCAATTGAAGAAGCAAAATCAGTGACAGATAAGCCTACGATGATTTGTTGTAAAACCACTATTGGTTTTGGTTCTCCAAACAAATCAGGCAGCCATGATTGTCATGGTGCACCATTAGGTGATGCTGAAATTGCTGCAGCTCGTGAGTTCCTTGGTTGGGAACATGCGGCATTTGAAATTCCTGAAACCGTTTATCAAGGTTGGGATGCTAAAGATGCTGGCGCAAACAACGAATCTGCATGGGATAAGAAATTTGCAGCTTATCAAGCAGCATTCCCAGCAGAAGCAGCTGAATTTACACGTCGTGTATTAACCGGTGAATTGCCTGCAGAATTTGAAGCAAAAGCGAATGCATTTATTCAAGAGTGCCAAGATAAAGCAGAAGGCATTGCAAGTCGTAAAGCTTCTCAAAATGCGATTGGCTTCTTCGGTGAAATGTTACCAGAGTTATTAGGCGGTAGTGCTGACCTTGCAGGTTCTAACTTAACATTATGGTCTGGCTCTAAAGGTATTCAAGACGACCCAGCGGGTAACTATATCTTCCACGGTGTTCGTGAATTTGGTATGAGCGGTATCATGAATGGTATCTCGCTTCATGGTGGTTTCATTAACTACGGTGCGACTTTCATGATGTTCATGGAATATGCGCGTAATGCTGTACGTATGTCGGCGCTAATGGGTATTCAAAATATCTTTGTTTATACCCACGACTCAATCGGTCAAGGTGAAGATGGTCCAACTCACCAACCAGTAGAGCAATTAGCTAACTTACGTATGACACCAAACATGACAGTATGGCGTCCTTGTGATGCTGCTGAAACAGCCGTTGCTTGGAAAGCTGCGATTGAAAACAGCAAAGCGCCAACGTCATTAATTTTCAGCCGCCAAGGCTTAAAAGCCCAGTCTCGTAATGCTGAGCAATTAGCAAATGTGGCTAAAGGTGGTTACGTACTGTCTGATTGTGCAGGTACACCTGATGTTATTTTGATTGCAACAGGTAGTGAAGTGCAATTAGCTCTTGATTCTGCTGCAGCGTTAACAGAGCAAGGTCAAAAGGTTCGAGTTGTATCTATGCCTTCTACGAATGTATTTGATAAGCAAGATGCAGCTTATAAAGAGTCTGTATTACCTGCCTCAGTAACAAAACGTGTGGCGATTGAAGCAGCGCATGTTGATTTCTGGCATAAGTATGTTGGCTTTAGCGGCGGTGTTGTTGGTATGAGCACATTTGGTGAGTCTGCACCAGGTGGCGAGCTACTTAAGTACTTCGGCTTTACCGTTGAAAATGTGGTTAAAACAGTAAATTCACTGGGTTAATCCAAAACGGACGCAATTAAAAGGGTAAACTTTTACCCATGAAGTCTGTATAATGGCGGCCTGCAATCACTTGCAGGCCGTTTTTTTATCTGCTTTTTACTGAGTACTGTTAAGAGGAAGCTTAACCCTCAATGATCCGAGTCGCTATTAATGGTTATGGCCGTATAGGTCGATCTATCCTTCGTGCACTTTACGAGTCGGGTAAACGTCAGCAAATCCAGATTGTGGCAATCAATGAACTTGCCAAGCCTGCAGCAATTAGCCATCTCACTCAATATGATACAACTCATGGTCGATTCCAAAATACAGTTAAGCTGAAGGATGATCAGTTAGTTATTGGTGATGATGTTATTCAACTATTACATCAAGCTGATGCGACTAAGCTTCCTTGGGCTGAGCTTGATATCGATATTGTCTATGAATGTAGTGGCAGCCTAATAGAGCGTGATGCTTGTGAAGCGCATATTCAAGCTGGCGCGAAACAAGTTCTGATAAGCCATCCTTCTTCAGCTGATGTGGATGCCACCATAGTGTATGGCGTCAATGACAGTTTACTTAAAGCTGATCATACCGTGGTATCGAATGCATCGTGTACCACTAACTGTATTGTGCCTGTCATTGATGTACTAGATAATCATTTTGGGGTTAAAAGTGGCGCAATCACGACGATACATTCTTCGATGAATGATCAACAAGTGATTGATGCCTACCATGATGATTTACGCAGAACACGTGCAGCTGGTCAGTCAATTATTCCTGTCGATACTAAGCTTGCACGGGGCATTGAGCGCATTCTGCCGCACATGAAAGATAAGTTTGAAGCGATATCAGTGCGTGTGCCAACGATTAACGTTACCGCCATAGATTTATCGGTAACAGTTAATGAACGGGTTGATATTGATAAAATAAATAATGTATTAGAGCATGCTGCGAGCGGCCTATTTAATGCTGTGTTGGGCTATACTGATGCACCATTGGTGTCGTGTGATTTTAACCATGATCCTCGTTCCAGTATTGTTGATGGCACACAAACCAGAGTAAGCGACGGGCATCTCGTTAAGCTCTTACTCTGGTGCGATAATGAATGGGGCTTCGCAAATCGAATGCTCGACACCAGTTTAGCGATGATTCACGCTAAAGATTCTGGTCACTAATTTACGTCTATAGAGCGCTTTACCTTCATCGGGTAAAGCGCTCTATAGCAAAAGCAGTTTTGTTTTTAAATTAAAAGGAAGGTCTCAATGGCTATTATCAATATGAGTGAGTTAGATTTAACTAATAAGCGTGTGCTTATTCGTGAAGATCTAAACGTTCCCGTCAGTGACGGCGTCGTCACCAGTGATGCAAGACTGCGCGCGGCTTTACCGACAATTAAACTTGCCCTTGAAAAAGGGGCTGCAGTGATGGTGATGTCTCACCTAGGCCGCCCAACTGAAGGTGAGTTTAATGCTGAGTTTTCAATGCAGCCAGTGGTGAATTACTTAAACGATGCGCTAGATTGTCCAGTCACTTTAGCTTCTGATTACCTAGATGGTGTTAACGCTAATGTAGGCGAAGTGGTTGTATTTGAAAACGTTCGCTTTAACGTTGGCGAGAAGAAAAACGATGAAGTATTAGCTAAAAAACTGGCTGCTTTATGTGATGTATACGTGATGGATGCATTTGGTACTGCGCACCGTGCTCAAGCTTCTACACACGGTGTAGGTATGCATGCTGCAGTTGCTTGTGCTGGGCCTTTATTAGCAGGTGAATTATCTGCTCTGGGTAAAGCTTTAGATAACCCTGCTCGCCCAATGGTGGCGATTGTCGGTGGTTCAAAGGTTTCAACTAAATTAACCGTATTAGAAAGCTTATCTACTAAAGTTGACCAACTAGTTGTTGGTGGTGGTATTGCGAATACCTTTATCGCTGCAGCTGGCCATCAAGTGGGTAAATCTTTGTTTGAAGCAGATTTAGTTGATGAGGCTAAACGTTTAGTCGCTAACGCCCAAAGTCGTGGTGGAGATATCCCCGTCCCAACTGATGTTGTTGTTGCTGGGGAGTTTAGCCCAACTGCGGAAGCGACATTAAAACCTGTTAGCGACGTTGCTGATACCGATATGATTTTTGATATTGGTCCAGACAGTGCAGAAGCATTAGCAAAAATCATTGAAGCTGCAGGGACTGTTGTTTGGAATGGTCCAGTAGGCGTATTTGAATTTGATCAATTTGGTGCTGGCACCAAACGTATCGCTCAAGCGATTGCTGATTCAAGTGCATTTTCAATCGCCGGTGGCGGAGATACATTAGCTGCTGTAGATAAATACGATATCGCAGATAACGTTTCTTATATTTCGACAGGTGGCGGTGCTTTCCTTGAGTTCCTTGAAGGAAAAGAGTTACCTGCTGTCGCGATGCTTGAAAAGCGTGGCGCATAATCGTCAAATTAACGATTAAGTTAGACCCTTTAGCGAACGTCTCACAGCTTAAAACCAAAGAGTTAACGCTGTGAAGACGCGCTGAAGTGAGTAAGAATTGCAATAAGAAAAATATAATTATTAGAAAAAAACCGCCCATGTTTATAAATTTTAGCTGAGCTACTTTGTTATCAAGGCTAAGAATTATGTGCATAGGGTATAAAAATCAATCCAAAGCGATAGCGACCTAGGTGAGAAATCACCCTATTTTTGGAGTAAAAAATGGCCTTAATATCTCTACGTCAAATGTTAGATCATGCTGCAGAACACGATTATGGTGTACCTGCATTCAACGTCAATAACCTTGAGCAAATGCGTGCAATTATGCAAGCTGCTGAAGCAACTGACAGCCCTGTAATTGTTCAGGCATCTGCGGGAGCACGTAAATATGCTCGTCCACAGTTTCTTAAGTACCTGATGGCAGCGGCACTAGAGCAGTACCCAGATATCCCAGTTTGTATTCATCAAGATCACGGTACTGACCCAGATATTTGTCAACGTTCAATTCAATTAGGTATGTCATCAGTTATGATGGACGGCTCATTAATGGCTGACGGTAAAACACCTGCGTCATACGAGTATAACGTTGATGTGACTCGTCGTACTGTTGCTTTCGCTCATGCTTGTGGTGTATCAGTTGAAGGTGAAATCGGTTGTTTAGGCAGTTTAGAAACTGGCCAAGCAGGCGAAGAAGATGGTATTGGTGCCGTAGGTACTTTAAGCATGGATCAAATGCTAACGACTCCGGAAGAAGCGGCACGTTTTGTTGCTGATACCCATGTTGATGCATTAGCAATTGCAATCGGTACCAGCCATGGTGCATACAAGTTTAGCCGCAAACCTACCGGTGACGTTTTACGTATCGATCGCATCAAAGAGATCCACGCACGTATTCCAAACACCCACTTAGTGATGCACGGTTCATCTTCTGTACCACAAGAGTGGTTAGAAGTGATTAACCAATACGGCGGCGCAATCCCTGAAACTTACGGTGTACCATTAGAAGAAATCGTTGAAGGTATTAAGCATGGTGTACGTAAAGTTAACATCGATACCGATTTACGCTTAGCGTCAACAGGTGCTGTTCGTAAGTTCCTTGCTGAAAACCCTTCAGAGTTTGACCCTCGTAAATTCTTAAAAGCGTCAATGGAAGCAATGGCTGACATTTGTACGACACGTTATGAAGCATTTGGTTGTGCTGGCATGGGTTCTAAAATTAAGCCTAAGTCACTTCAAGCTATGTATAAAGCGTACCAATCAGGTGAATTAGACCCACAAATCAACTAAAGCTTGATTTGTCCTAGGTCAATTCTATGATGATGGCCAAAAAGCTATACGTTATAGTCATCATAACTAATTGATTGTTAAAGCTTCGATAAAGCCAGCAGAATTTGCTGGCTTTTTTATTGGATTATTTTCAATAAAATGACTTGTGCATAAGCGTTTTATGCCGCATTATCCCCGCCCTTAAATTTGAGTTCAGATGAACTTGGCGGCGCTACTTGACCCATTAATGTCATTCTTGGCCGTTATGCTTGTAATGGAATATGTCACCTTTAACCATTATTGAAGTATTGTAATGCACGTAAAAAACACTGCTCCCTTATCGCTTTTCTCACTGACTTGGCCACTCTTTTTTGATTTTGCGCTGCACTTTTTAACAGCCGCATTAAATACACTAATGATTAGCCGAGTATCTTACCAGGGTGTTGCTGCACTATCGGTCGGTAACATGGTATTTGAGCTTTCAATTACGCTATTTAGTTTCGTCAGTATCGGCGCGAGTGTGGTGATAACGCAATATTTGGGCGCCAAGAATAGAGCCACTGCGAGTGACGTGGTTTACTCTTCTATTGGTTTTAACCTCATGGTTGGCGTGGCTGCGGCTTTGGGTGTGTTTTTTGGGGCAGGTTTGATTTTGCACCTAATGAATTTACCCGTAGAGCTAATTCCTGATGCAAAGCTATACCTTCAAATTGTTGGTATCTGTTTAATTCCTGAAGCAATGGCAATGTGTTTAGCTGCAGGGATGCGTGCCCATGGATTTACCCAACAAGCGATGTGGGTGACTTTACTCATGAATGTCATCACATTCGCAGGTAATTTGTTGTTACTTTATGGTTGGTTCGGAATCCCGCAAATGGGGGTGGCAGGTGTTGCCATTAGTACGGTTGTTGGGCGCTTAATCGGGATGACATTAATGGCATACTTGTTTGTTAAGTACACCCAAATCCCAATTAAGTTGTCTGAAATCATTAAACCGAAAAAGCACTTACTTGCTAAGGTTTTCCATATCGGTTTACCGGCTGCTGGCGAGAACGTTTCTTGGATGTTGCAGTTTATGGTTGTTACCGCATTCGTTGGCTTAATGGGTGATAAAGCGCTTGCTGCCCAATCCTTATATTTTCAAATCTGTATGTTCATATTATTGTTCGGTTTATCCATAGGGATTGGTAACGAAATTATGATTGGTCACATGATTGGTGCCAAACAATTTAAATCAGCAGAAACACAGATGTATCGTGCATTAAAAATTGGCTTAATTTTAACGACGATTGTTGCAGCTTTAGCGGCAATATTTGGCGAAAAGTTAGTGGCGTTTTTTACTCAAGATGAAGATATCTTATTGATGGTAGGCCAGTTATTCTTATTAACTTTACTGATGGAACCCGGTAGAACATTTAATCTTGTCGTGATTAATGCGCTACGAGCAAGTGGTGACGCTCGGTTCCCATTTTTTGCTGGGATGATTTCTATGTGGTGTATTGCTGTGCCGTTAGCTTATCTATTCGGTATTCATTGGGATATGGGGTTAGTAGGGGTTTGGTGTGCGTTAGCGATCGATGAATGGACTCGAGGTTTAACAATGTTATGGCGTTGGCGAAGTGGACGTTGGCGGACAAAGAGTCTAATTCTTGCCTAAATATACTTTTTAGTGTGTTTAAGCTGTAAAAATGCAGTTGTTTTTTCAATTTTGCTACCAAAGTGTTAGTATGCGGTTCAATTTCTGGGGTGATTTTGATTTTATTGTAAATAAAGGATTTGATGACATGAAAAAACTGCTACTGACTGCAGGTGTTACGCTTGCCATGCCATTTGCTGCTCAAGCGGGTGCGGACTTTGTTGAAGGCGATAAGACCTTTGCTGGTGAAGCAGAATTGGGTGCAACACTGACCACAGGTAACACGGATACCTCTTCTTTTAAAGCCCGTCTAGGCCTTAAACAAGAACTAGGTAACTGGGAAAACGCATACTTACTAGAAGGCTTATACAAAGAAGATTCTGGTGAGAATACTGCAAAGCGTTACTACGCTGGTATTCAAGGTGACTACAAGTTCGACGAAAAGAACTACATGTATGTTACAGCAAACTATGAAGTCGATCCTTTTACTGGTTTTGATTATAAAGCGGTTGGTTCAGCAGGTTATGGTCATAAATTTATTGATAATGGCCGTACATTTTTAAGTGCTGAAATCGGTCCTGGTTATATTTATAAAAAATTAGATGACGAGCAGTCTTTGGCCTTAGGTTATGACACTGAGGACAGTGTTGTTGCTCACGGTGCGTTAAACTTTTCATATGAAATTACTGAAAGCTCTAAGTTCACTCAGCTGTTTGTTGCAGATTATGGTGATTCTTTAGAAGGGCGTTCAGAGTCTGCTTTGACTGCAAATATTATTGGCGCTTTAGCAATGAAGTTTGCTGTAATTGTTCGTTATAACAGCGAGCCGTTAGAAGACTTTAAGAGCACTGATACTGAAACCAACATGACACTTCTCTACGCATTTTAATTGTTAGTCAATTGGGTTTAAAGCCGAGCTATGCTCGGCTTTTTTGTGTCTAAAATAATCATTTTAAAGCATGGGTATCTCAATTTTATGACTGTTACCAATGTTACATTTTCTCATGTTAATTCAGCTTAAAAATGAACTTGTTTTTATGTCATAGGTTCGCTAGGGCGTAAATAGTGATGTTTGTTTAATCGATTATCCAAATAAAAATAAACATTTACGTAACAGGTGTAACTTTTTAGGGTGTTTTATTAAGCCTAAATATTGAAATTTCGGGGTATAGCTCACGAATTTAGATGCCGAGACTTTATCAGTTATTTTGATCACAATTATACCCTTTTGCCTAGCGTATAATGATTTCCCATATTGACAGAAGAGACGAAAAAGGCATGCAAATCGGTTGTTGTTGGTTTGATGATGAGCGTAAGGTGCTTATCAACCAATCTACTGCTACTAAATGGCAACTCAACCATAGTGAGTATTGGGTGTTAAGCATTTTAGCTAAACATCGTGGCCAAGTCGTGCCTATTGAAACCTTAGCATTTCTTGAAGAAGAACAAGGATGCCATCAAAAGTTATCCGTCGATGAGATGGAGCAGTTGGTTGAAAACTTTAAAGATTATTTTGGCGATTCGCATCGAGGCTTAATTGAGCTGATTGCTGATCAAGGGGTGATTTTATACAACAGAGTCGTCGGTCATCACAGCAGTTTACTCGATACTCCCAATAAAGCGATTTCAAATGCCCATTACATACTGATTATTCTAATGACGTTGTTGGCGTGTAATTTTGTTTATTCAAATCTCAGCGCTCCTGAGTTTGTCATTCCGGATGTGAGCCGTACTTTTGAATCGCAAAGTGGTGCTAGTGTCGTTTTTAAACTCTATGGTGACGACAAAAGTGAACGTGATTTTTCTGAGGTCGCGGATACAAGTATCGCAGCGTTAAAACAGTGTGACACGATTTTGTGGGATTCAATATCTGCCACATTAGCCAAGGGTGATAATTCGGTGAGTATCTTGCTGAAAAAACAAGTCGATAAAGGTGTGCGATTCCATAACATAAAAGTGTTGCGTGATAATCCTGAACTTTTATTTGTCTCCACCGCGTGGCTTAAAAAGGTGCGAATCTGTGGTGAATAAACTCACTAAATTTTTATCGACAACATTTGGACGTATCGTTTTTTTGTTTATTTCAATGAGCATATTTTGCCTTGTTATTTTGACATTAGAACGTTTTGCCGACACCAGAGAGGTGTGGTCATTTGATTGTCAAAGTGATGTCTATCGTTTTGAAACGACAAGTGCTGAGCCAAAAGAGATTGATGAAGGCGAATTATTTTTATCACTCACAGTTGAAGATGGGCAGATCCGCTTAGATTATTACAATGCTGATAAACCGTCCGATAGAGAGTTTATTTCGTTAGCGGGCGAACTGAAAGAGTTAGAAGTGGGAAGCGTAAGTTATCAATTAGATTTAGCGGTCACTGACGTACAATTTGAAAACGATAATTCTTATTTAAAAACGTATCTTGCAAAAGAGCTTGACGAGCCTCAGGCTAACTTGTCGATAGGTAGTCAGGTTAATGTCACTGTAAAAGTGTTAGAAATGAGTATGAATAAAAACTATATTTCTATTAAATTTACTCCAAATAGTAGTTCATGGATCTGCCGACTACACGAATAAAGTTTGATTTGATAAGGTCAGGCTTTCGCTTTGTTATTTAAATTCGCTATAGTATGGTAATTCCCTCGTTGTTGAGTTCTCCTCAGTGGCAAAAGTCAAAGTAAAACAAGAAGAAGCATTATCAATTAAGTTCAGCCACCAAATGGAGGTTGGGCATCAACGCACGTTTGATTTATTCTTTTATCTCCCCACTGAAATGGGGATTGGTGAAAAAACCTTAGATGAAGAAGAGTACTACCACAGTGCGATGTTAGGTAGGCGCTCCTATTACTCGAAAGGTCTACATTTACCTTTAGTTCAAAACCGCTTTGTGAGTATCAATAAACGCACCAAAGAAGAGTTTCGTTTTTATCTTAATTTGTTCGCATATCAATTTGCCGTTGCGATTGAAACCGATGCCAAAGAAGTTCGCCAACTTACCGAAGCTGAAGAGTTTTACCCCGCTTTAACCGAACTCGGTCAGTCGGTTTCGCAGCTATTAAAAAAGTTTCGTCGTAATGAACCGAGTGAAGAAAAATGGCAATCTTACTTTGCTAATGCCGATAATTATCTTTCGTGGTTTTGCGAGCAGCAATTACTGAAAACCTTAGCTTATCGCCCAAGGAATGCGGCTTATAAAGAAGAAAAAGAGCAGATTATTGCCTTATGCCGAGCAGAGCATCATTACCGCGAAGAAGAGCGTAAATACAACTCTGCGGGAACTAAGCAAGATGCCAATCGTATCTCTAATAAAATGCTGTTGCTTCGCCGCCTGATTCAGCAAGGGGTCGTCCTTAAAGAGGAATTAAAACCTCTTGGTATAGGGCTTAAAAAGTTTGTGACAGGTTTAGCAACGACTTTGGTGATGCTTGTGGTATCGGCATTGATTATTAAGGCACAGGGGGTATTCAGTGGTTTAACCATGAGCCTTATTGTTACCTTGGCCATTATTTATGGCTTTAGGGAAATTTTTAAAGAAGATGTTCGTAATGCCCTATGGCGATTTATACAAAGAGGCCGACCTCGCTGGAGCCGAGTATTAAAAGATACCACTACACAAACGGTCATTGCTAAACAGCTTGTCTGGCTAGACTTTACTCGCCCTCAAGATATTCCTAAAGCTGTGGCAGAAATAATGAAGCAGCGGCATAGTCAAAATAAGGTGGATGCAGAAGTATTGCATTATCGAATTGCGACTAAGGTGACCAATAAAGAGTTTGAGGCTGGTTACTCACAAATACAAGAACAGGTTAACTTTAGTTTGGTTCCATTTGCGCGTCATTTAGAGCGCGGCAAAGCTAAAATTTATAAAGAACAAGACGGAAAGGTGAGTAATGAATCTGTAGAGCGGCGTTATCAAGTGAACCTAGTCGCTGTGCTTAAAGATGGTAAAGGCCCGCTAGAATATGCGCGTTATAAGGTGGTGATGAGCCGCTCTAATATTATTGAAATTACTCGCAGCAAATTACCCGGCGATTTACTTGAAATGGGTGATTAAGCGAAGGAAGCAGGCTTTATAATAGTATAAAAAAGCGGGATAAATCTTGTCATTTATCCCGCTTTTTTGTTTTATGCTTTTCGAGTAAACGCTTGGCAAATGTTCTGATTACCCGTTTGCTTTGCTCTTTTTAACGCGACTTCAGCATTACTCAAGTAATGTTCAAACGACTGAGGCTCAGGATAGCCAGCGATACCAATGTTTATGCCTTCATTGAGCTCATTTTGCTCTAACCTGTCCATGATGCTCATTGCATATTTATGGGCTTGAACAGAGTCACTGGATGTTAACAGTATGACCAACGAACCTAAACGCCAATGGGCGATTTGAAACCCTATTGGTAAATCAATCAATAATTGCATTTCAATATCTTTTTGACGCTTCTCAAGATGATCGATATCGCTAATGTGGCTGATTAACCCTTCAGGGTTGATATCCATAATCAGTAAACAGGTTTGCTCTCTATTGGGCTCTGTTAACGTACTAAAATGCACTTCGAGTTCAGATAATGGCACCACCATCGAACTCAACGGCGCTTGCTGGCTAGGAAGTTGTTGTAATGATTTTTGCAATTTGAGTATTTGCAGTGTCACCACTAAATATTCAATCTCGCCATCAATATTATGCTCAGCTTGAATACTGGCTTTCAAACTATTGGCAAAACGAGTATCAGCATCAGCAAATATTTGCCCCTTCCATTTACCTTGTAAACTTAATCTGCTGTTGATATCGGCCCATTGCTGAGAGAACTCTTTTCCGAGTAGTTCCATCACATTGTCTTGACTGTCGGCTTCGATATCTAATAGTTTTTTGAACTTGTGATTAAACTTGAGCAACTGACCATTGGTATCAGTTAATGCTGTCGCGACATTACTTTCTGATAGCAGTTGATAAAAATAGCCTTGCTGTTTAGCTGAGGTTAGTTCGGTAATATTTTCAAAGGTTACAACCCAGTAGCGCTCACTTTTTAATTGGGTTTTACCTGGTTGAGCCGACACGGTAATAGTACAACTATCTTCATCTATGCTAACGATTTCTTGCCAATGCTTACCATTTTCCATGGCGTCAGTGAGGGATTGATAAACATCATCTTCAAGTTGTAGTACTCGTTGCAAACGTCTTTCTAATAATGCTTCAATTTCAACAGATAGCGTTTTAGCTGCCTGACGGTTTGCTTTTAATACTCGGCCGCTACTATTAACAATTAAGCAGCTTTGCTGGTTTCTAAATAAACTACTGGCTAAATTAATGCTATTCACATTGGCATTTTTCTCTAGCTGGTATCGATGTCTTGTATATAACAGCGCAGTGGCAAGCGAGCCTATCAGGACGCCGAAAAAGATTAATATATAACGCCATTGTTCAAACCTAGCGGCAATGTCTTCGTGGCGAATATATGACATTAAATAGTATTCTCTAATCGCAGAATTATTTGCTGCTAATTCCACTTTTAAGAATACGAAAGTACCCAGTTCGTTATGATATTGGCCAAAATTGGTATTGGCCATTTGTTGCCACAGTTCTGGGTAGGTTTGTTGTATGCTACTGCCTAGGGTTGTGGGGATTTTTTTGAGGGGCTGCTCTTGTGATGCGCCCGCATATAACATGCCTTGTGAGCCAAATAATAATAACGGTGAATGATGATTAAAAAAGGCAGGTTTAATTGTCTGTAATACTTCAGAGATGGAGTTATAAGTAACCAAATAACCTCGAATACTTTGATCTGGGTTTTCAATCCAAGCAAGTTGGTAAACGTAGGGAATTAGCTTGCCATTGATTGACACAAATTGAATTTGTGACGAATAAATGTCGTTACCGCCCATGGTTTTATCATGGTTAACCACCACTGTAGGTAAGGCAACATTATCAAAAGCATTAGTGGTTTTAAGTCTTGGATTGCCTTGTGGATCAAATAAGCTTAACCCCAGTAATTCTGGAATATGGGTCAATAAGCCATCCCAGTTTTTAAGTAACTTTTCTTTTTGTAGCTCAGAAGGGTTACTCAAATACTGATTCATCAATTCAGCTTTAGAAAATGCTTGGGTGCGAAACTGCAGGAAGTTAACTTTATCAGAGGCGAGTGTTCCAACGGTTTGCAGTTCGCTGTAGCGCTTAGCTGCCCAATCTTCTTGAAGTCTGCGTTCACCTAAACTTAATAACAGGGTGGTAAAAATGACAATACTAATGAGCATCACAGAAACTTGGCTTAATAATGCCAGTACTTGTTGACGACTCCATTGAATATCTTGCGCAGAAATGAGCAGAAATTTTGAGACATTTTTGTTGGTTTGTCTTTTAAACATTCGCTTACTTAGGTTCACAATCTTGATAAGGTGATGTTATCACGAAAGCGTGAATAGGTTGACCTCAGTAAAGCTTTTTTAACTAATTTATTACTAACATAAATCAGCACTAACCGACGACATCTAACTCACGTTGTTTGAACTCACAACCTCGTTGTTCAACAAGCTGCCTGCATTGCTCAATATCGACATTTTCAAGCCCATTAATTGCAGATACTTGCACTTGTCCAATGTAATCTGGCGCTAGGCTAATAAATTCCAGTAACGCTTCATAAGCCCCTTTAAGTTTAGGCTTACAGTGTTGAATATACAGGGCTTCAGTGTTGGCATTCAGCGAGATTGATAAACTATCAACACAGTGAGCAAGCTCAGGCAAAATATTTCTGCGATGAAATAAGTTACCTAATCCATCGGTGTTCACTCTAACGTTACCGCCTGCGGCTTTGATATGGGTTGCGACAACAATTAAGGTGTGCAAATTAAGGGTGGGTTCACCGTAGCCACAAAACACATATTCATCAAAGGACGTTACCTTACCAAGCAAAGGGATGATGTCTTCTGGCTTCACTTGTGCACTAAGCGACAACTCATACTGATGAACTTGCTTTGAACCATTATGCTTAGGGCAAAATTGACATCGTAATGTACAGCGACCAGTGATATTGAGGTAGCGGCTATCGCGGATGTCATAAACCAATGTGGCTATTGGGTGAGTGTCTTCAGTGGTGATATGAGGTTCAGCTTCAACAGTCATCGATTTTGCTCGGTACAGAATTAAGTGATTTATTGTAATGGAATCACTAAGGGATAGCTGTTTCACAGCTCGCAAATCATCAAGATACTGGCTATGGCTATGGCTATGAAGCTGAAGAGGCTTGATGGTTGACTAGTTTTATCCCAATCATCTCGTAAAAAAATTGACAACAAAAAGGAGCCTAGGCTCCTTTTTGTTGTTAACAGTTGAATTGCTAAATTATTTTCGTTCAGAGGCTATCTATTACGAGACTATCTATTAAGAGACTATCCATTAAGAGATTATCCATTAAGAGATTATCCATTAAGAGATTATCTATGAAACGAGTCTCATTAAAGGGGCCCTAATAGATAGTCGGTTAACGATAAACCTCATCATCGTTTTTAGGTTGCCACCACCAATTGAAAATGCGTCTAACTAAACTTTTCGCATCATCAAGAATAATGTAAAGCACGGGCACTAAAATTAGCGTGACCACGGTCGAGAATAAAATCCCGAATGCTAGTGATGCGGCCATTGGGATAACAATTTGTGCCTGTAAGCTTCGTTCAAGCAAAATAGGCACTAAGCCGACAAAGGTCGTCATAGAGGTTAAAATGATGGCCCTAAATCGATAGCACCCTGAGTTTATTGCTGATTCAAGTAATGAATAGCCTTCTTTACGAGAACGGTTAACAAAGTCGACTAAAATCAATGAGTCATTGACCACAACCCCTGCCAGTGCC
This sequence comes from Shewanella sp. P1-14-1, assembly GCF_001401775.1. Classification (NCBI taxonomy): domain Bacteria; kingdom Pseudomonadati; phylum Pseudomonadota; class Gammaproteobacteria; order Alteromonadales; family Shewanellaceae; genus Shewanella; species Shewanella sp. P1-14-1. The sequence goes on from NZ_LKTL01000017.1 coordinate 97,811, forward strand.
ACGATACCGCACAGACTCAATACACTCATTGAGATGCCTAAAATGAAATGCCCGAATAAGGCGCCAATCATACCAAAGGGGATCACTGACATAATGATCATGGGTTGGGTGTATGATTTAAGCGGAATTGCCATTAGGGCATAAATGGTAAACATCGCAAAAAAGAAGCCTTGTACTAGACCTAACATAGCATCTTGCTCATCCTGGCTTCCACCATCGAGTGATGCATTCACATCTCGATATTTCTCGGTTAACTCAGGTAAAAACTCCCCTTGGATCTCGCCCACCACTTTTGATGGCTCGACAGTGTTTTTATTCACATTAGCACTGATGGTGATGGCTCGTTTACCATCAACACGGGTAATAGAAGCAAAAGATTGCCCTAATTCAATATCTGCAACAGTAGAGAAGGGCACTGCGACACCTTGAGGGGTACGAATCAGCATGTTTTCAAGATGGCCAATGGTGCGACGTTGCTCTAATGGATAGCGCACCATCACTTTAACTTCTTCTTTATTTCTCAAGATACGTTGGGCTTCATAGCCATAAAATCCATAACGAACTTGGCGAGCTAAATCAGAAAGCGTCAGTCCTTGAGCTTCTGCTTCAGGGCGAATATTCAAGCGTATTTCTTGGCTACCAGATGAGAAATTGTCTGAAATATCATAGACACCTTCATATGTTGCGAGTTCTTGCTTGAGCTCTTTCGAGGCTTCAGAGAGCTGAGCTAAGTCATTTGAGGTTAATCTAAATGAAATGTCGCCACCTGACTCGTTCGTGCTCGCAGCAATATTGAGTTTTTTGACAGACAATAGCTCTGGCAGCTGTTTGCGCCACTCTTCTGCAATGGTAACGCCATCGATTTCTCGGTCTTCCCCTTTAGATAACTCAGCAAAGATAAAAGCTGAGCTTCGAGAACTCATATTGATAAAACTGTGTTTAACCACGTCTTCACCCGTTTCTCGGGCATATTTATCATTCATGGCGTACAAGGCTTCTTCCACTTTTTGCACGACATCAAGGGTATTGAGTTCAGAACTGCCTTCTTCCATTTCAAGCTGTACTTGAATGAAATCTGACGGTAAATCGGGGAAGAAAACCCAACGTACTTTACCACTAGCAAGCAAAGCTAAGGACAGAATAAGTACCCCAATAAATACCGCTACCACGTTATAACGCTGCTCAATACAGCGGCCTAAAAAGTGACGGTATTTATGTTGAATAAAGTACTGCAGCTTTTCGTTAAGGCTGACTTTAAATTTAGACAGGAAATTGGTGGGAGGGCGCTTCTTTTTGACTTTCATGTGAGCCAAATGCGCAGGTAAAATCAATTTAGATTCCACTAAAGAAAAAGCCAAAGCCAAAATAACCACCATGCCAATGGACTTCCATATCACTCCCATTGGACCCGACACCATAATCATAGGAATAAATGCCGCAATGGTGGTTAAAACGCCAAAGGTTGCTGGCATTGCTACGCGCTGCACGCCAGTAATGACATTATCAAGTGACTGACCATGCTTTTCGATTTCAGTATAGGCACTTTCGCCGATGACAATGGCGTCATCAACCACAATGCCCAGCACCAAAATAAAGGCGAATAAGGTGAGCATGTTAATCGACATATTAAACGGCTCAATTGGCATGAGCAGTATCGTACCTAAGAAACAAACGGGTAAACCGAGCATGACCCAAAACGCCAGTTTAAGATCTAAAAATAACGCTAAAATGAGAAATACCAATAAGGCACCATAAAACATGTTTGATAGCATCATGTTTAAGCGGCCTTCAAGGTAATGGGTTAAATCTCCCCATGTATCTAATTTGATGTTAGCGGGTAAGGTTTCTTTACGCTCGGCAATATAGGCTTTGACTTGCTCTGAAATAGCCAAAGCATTTTGATCGTCAATACTGGTAATTTCAATAATGGCTGCGGGCTTACCATTAAAGCGGGTGTATTCTAATCGCTCTTCAAAATCATCTTTAATCGTAGCAACCTCTGGAAGCATAATTCTGCTGCCGTCAGGTCGTGTGGTCACTACAATCTGAGAAAAGTCTTCGCCAGTATAAGCTTGGCCTTTAGTTCGCAACAGGATGTCACCATCTTGCGCTCGTATTGAGCCCCCAGGCAAATCAATCGATGAGTTTTGAACCGCCTGCGCAACTTGAGAGAAAGTTAAACCATATTCTCGTAATTTGTTTTCTGACAGTTCAATGCCAATTTCGTAATCACGAACCCCTGTCACTTGGGCACGTGTAACAGCAGGTAAGCCTGTGATGTCATCTCGAATAACTTTAGCCATTTCCTTCATTTCATGAAGACTGATATCACCATAAACTGACACCCATATGACGTTGTTTTCAGGCTTTATTTGATAAATGTTAGGTTTTTCAATGTTATCTGGAAATGTGGCAATTGCATCAAGACGCAACTTAGCTTCATCAAGTACTTGCTGCACTTCGTAGCCATCATCGACTTCAATGGTTACCGTTCCAACGCTATCGCTGGCAACTGAAGTGACTTTTTTGATACCACTAATATCTTGAATGGCCTCTTCAATCTTGATGTTAATCCCTTCTTCAATTTCTTGAGGAGCTGCGCCAGGGTAGGCTACAGAGATATTGAGAAGATTAAGCTCAAAACTAGGGAAGACCTCTTTGTTGATCAAAAAAGAGCTGAATAAACCGCCAATAAGTAAGGCAAACATCAATAGGTTGGCGGCAACACTGTTGCGGGCAAACCATGAAATAATTCCTTTTTTATTATCCATTTTGCTCACCTGCTAATGATATTTCATCAATATTGTCAGGTGCATCTTGTGGCGCAAGGTCATCACTATCTGAGTTTTCACCAAGTAGTTTTACTTTTTGGCCAGACACTAGGTTACTAATGTCAGTAATCGAAACACGCTCACCAGTTGCCAGACTATCTTTAATAAACACATTTTCGATATCAGTTCGTACAATGTTTACTTTTCTAATCTCAATGGTGTTGTCCGATTTGACAATGGCAACTTGATCTTGGCGAACCACATAACGCGGCAGTTTAACAATGCCGTCTACTGTTCTGCCTTTGATAATTGCGGTGACGAAACTGCCGTATTTGAGTGGGAGTTCATCGGAAGATTGGTTATTTCGCAGGTATGGATCTTTCACTTCTGCGACGAGATAAACCATTCGATTTTGCTCGTCAATCACGTTTTCGCTTCTGACAATATTACCTTGCCATTCAAAAGATTTACCCGCAAGTGACGCGCTTAACGTCACTAACGTGTCAGGGTTATCAACCGACTCTAAGTAAGCTAAATCATTATTGGTTAGCGGCAAACGCACTTCTGCGATACTGATATCGTAGAGCTCGCCTAAATTAGTACCTAGAGAAACATATTGGCCTAAATCAACGTTACGCGCTTTGATAATGCCATCAAATGGTGCGCGAATAACGGTTCTTTCTAAATTGCGCTGAGCTCGAGCTAATGCGGCTTTAGCATATTTGACATTTGCTTGTTCTTTTTTCAATTGCGGGATACGCAAACCTAACTCAGGCGGTAAACCGTTATCAAAATCTTTAAATTCAATTTTTGCTACTTCACCACGAGCGATTTCTTCATTTAGCGCAGCGTTAGCTTGTGCCAATGTGGCTTCAGCTTGAATAAAGTCTGCTTGATAATCTGAAGGTTCTATTTGTGCTAAAGCTTGACCTTGTCTAACAATGCCGCCAGCAACAAAACTGGGATCAAGGCTGATTAATCGACCTTGTACTTCAGTGACGAGTTGGGTTTTATATTTGGGGCTAACAACACCATAGGAAGGCAAGTTGAGAGACACGGTCTTTTGTTCAACAGTGAGCACATCGACGACAGGGATTTTTTGTTGATCTTCTTTTTGCTCAGGAGCCTGACGAGTACTGAATAAAACAAAGGCGAGGCCAATAAAAACAAATAAAATGATGAATGGAGAAAGAATTCTTAACAGTCTTTTCATTGATGGGCGTATCCATACTTATCTATCGAAAATGGTGACTTTATATAACTCAATCTCGAACAGTCATTTTAAAAAGAGATTTTTGTGAGTTATTAGAGTGCTATAGGCTCTAAATTAACAGAGTTACCAGTAGAGAAAAAGTGTTAGATGTAAATTAAATGTTTCATAAAGTTTATTTCACTTTGAGGCTAGTTTAATGCGCTATCAAATGGATTTTTTGCCATAAAAAAGCCCTGAATATAGAAAATATTCAGGGCTTTAGCATTAAGGCTTCGTTAATTAAAAATTTATTTTTTCTTCTTTTTAGGCTTTTTAGATTTCTTCGCTGCAGACTTATTTTTGTCTTTTTTCTTGCCTGGTACTTTGGCCTCTTTATGGGTAGGTCTTAAGCCATCAATAAAGCGACGTTTTAACGGTTGTTCGATATAACGTTCAATTTTACTCACAATACGCATGTCGTGGGCTTCAACTAACGAAATAGCTGTACCTTTTGCGCCTGCTCGTGCTGTACGACCAATTCGGTGTACGTAAGCATCAGCAGAGCGAGGCATATCGAAGTTAATTACATGAGTGATACCGTCAATATCGATTCCCCGTGCAGCAACGTCAGTCGCAAGAAGAATATTCACGTCACCTTTACTGAACTTACTTAACGCTTGGAAACGTTTCTTTTGTTCCATATCACCACGTAAGAAAGCGCAAGGGATACCTGCTTTTAATAGCAAGCCTTCTAAGCTAGCAACAACTTCACGGGTTTTAACAAATACGATGGTGCGCTTAACAGACTCTTGTTGGAGCAAATTACACAACAAGGCAAACTTGTGGGCGTTGTTATCCGCTAAATGTATCCATTGATGAATTTTCGCTTTTTCACTGCGGGGTGAATCAACATCAATGGTTACAGGATCTTCAAGTAAAACATGTGCAAAACGAGCAACACCACTGCCTTCAAGCGTGGCGGAGAACAGCATGTTTTGCTTGCGGCCCTGCGCTTCAATAGCAATGGTTTCAACCACTGATGAAAAGCCCATATCAAGCATACGGTCTGCTTCATCAATGATGAGCATTTCAACTTCTGTCGCTTCGAATTGACCTTTATCTAAATATTCCATCAAGCGACCAGGCGTCGCAATTAATAGATCGATATTCTCTTCAAGTTGCTCTTCTTGAGGACCGTAAGGTACGCCGCCGGTAATAATACCGATATCTAAATCAAGATCGGTCGCTAAATGAGACGCATAACGATGAATTTGGCTGGCCAGCTCACGAGTAGGCGTCAGAATTAAAATTCTAGCTTGACCGTTAAAGCGGCGAGGGAAGTCAATCAAGTGTTGTAATGCCGGCAATAAAAAGCTTGCCGTTTTACCTGTACCTGTAGGCGCTTTAGCTAAAATATCCCGTTGTTCCATCGCCATTGGCAATGTTTGTTGTTGAACGGTAGTAGGGCTTAAATGTCCCATAGCCTTTAGAGAGTCTAATAGGCGTGGGTCTAGATCAAAATCTTCAAATAGCATGCGCTTTGGGTCTCACTGATTGATAGCCGGACATTATAACCTAAGTTCTGGATCTCAGCGAGCAAGGAATCGGTTTTAAATGACTTTTATATGATGAAACTCTCGTTAAAGTTTCAGATAAAAGTCGCGACACAGCTGGCTCATCTCTGGAGTGTACTGACCTTGTTTATCCGCAATAATCAAATCAGAGTGAATTAAGCGATGGAAACTAGCTTGATGGCTAAGTTGCAATAAAATTCGGCTAGGACTTTTGTTTTCAACGGTGCGAATACCCGTTCGCTTTGACAGCGACAGTTGCGTGTCATCTAACGCTTGCATAAACCCAGCCTCGCTTTGCTGAGGAATAATCAAGCTCGCTTGTCCAGATGGCGTCATTAATTGTTGAATATGGCTGAGCAAGGTTTTAAAACTGAGCAGGTTTGTGTGCCTTGCTGTAGCACGCTGACTTGAGTCTGATTGAGGCCCATGTTCAAAGTAAGGCGGATTACAAATAATTGTATCGAACAGAGCGCAGCGCTTTTGCTGATGTTCAAGCAAAAATTGCTGGATACTCATGTGATGTAACGAAAGCTGCTCTGACCAAGGGCTTTGACTAAAGTTTTGCTGGCAATCGACAGCAGCGCCATCTTCTAACTCTACCGCGCTGATTTTACAATCTTGGTTATTCATGCGCTGAGCGAGCATTAAGCTGAGCAAGCCACTCCCAGCACCAATATCTAATAGTTGTGCAGCAGGTATTTTTTGCGAATCAGGCAATGCAGCCCAAGCGCCTAATATGACCCCATCTGTGCTAACGGGCATACCACAATGACTATCATCAATATGAAACTGTTTAAATGTAAAAGGCATGAATACTTCGCTTATATGGCTGACGGCTTATGGTAACGGTTTTACGGTTTTTTCCCAATTTTATTGGTGTTGCTTTTTTGTTGTGCTTTTAGTTTGATGTGGTTGCTCTGTAGCGGGAATGTTTTGTGGGCTTTACGCTTCGTTTCTGATAACAGCTAATTTGCTATTCTGCTGGGTTTGCGCTTGTTTATCGATAGATGTTTTGCTATTAGTTCCTACCCGTTTAGTCGTGTTTAATGCGTTTAAATGGCAAAAAATGAAATACGACTCACAAATGGGTATTCGAAAAATTGAAAAATGGCTTTTTTATAACCATTTGTGAGTAGTTTTTAATGAGATGAAGTGTATTTATAAGTTTACATTCTTACAGGTCGTTTTTGATTAGCAGTAGCTAATTAGCAGTGAATCACTTAAGTTTGTTAAAAAACAAAACAACAAGATGGGGCGTTTAGTGCAAAACAATAATATGAGTATTGGCGATACATTAGGCTTAGGCTTTATGACATTCGCATTTTTCTTAGGTGCAGGTAACTTAATTTTTCCACCTTTTGCAGGCATGTTAGCTGGCGAGAATATGACGCTAGCGATGATTGGGTTTCTGGTCACTGCTGTAGGTTTACCTCTAGCAGGTCTTATCGCTGTCGCTAAAGCGAATGGTAAAGTCATGGCGATGCTACCTGCTTTTGCTGCTACAGCACTTGCTGTCTCAATTTACATTATCATTGGCCCTGCGTTTGCCGCTCCTCGCACAGGTTTAGTTGCATTTGAAATTGGTGCTCGCCCATTTTTAGATAATGCCGATGCGATGATCCAGCTAGGTGCATTGACACTGAACAAAGCGCAGTTGCTCTATACTGTAGCCTTTTTTGTCATCGCAATGGTGCTATCACTTTACCCTGGTAAATTACTCGATAGTGTCGGTAAAGTGTTAACCCCAATCTTAATCTTTTTACTTGTTGGTTTAGCCGTTTCTGTGATTGCTACGCCAAGCGCTGCGATCGGTGCTGCTACTGGTGACTATATTGACAGCCCACTTTCTAAAGGCATTTTAGAAGGTTACAACACCATGGATACACTTGCCTCAGTGATCTTTGGTATGTTGATTATTGATATTTTACGTAAAAAAGGTGTCACAGAATCTAAAGCCCAGACTCGCTATCTTGTGCGTGCAGCTATCATTGCAGCATCAGGGTTAGCGTTTGTGTATATTTCACTATTTTATTTAGGTGCTACAGCGGGTGATATTGCTAAAGGCGCTGAAAACGGTGGCCAAATTCTGACAAATTATGTGACCCATGAGTTTGGCACTATGGGTACAGTATTATTAGCAGCGGTAGTCAGTATCGCTTGTTTAACCACTGCAGTTGGTCTAATTACAGCGTGTTCTGAATACTTTAACGAACTCATGCCTAAAGTGTCTTACAAAGCTTTCGTTATCTTTTTCAGTGTTGTATGTGCAACCGTTGCGAACGTGGGACTCACTCAGCTAATTAACATCAGTATTCCTGTGTTGATGACCATCTACCCTGTGGCAATTGCATTAGTGGCAATCACCTTTTTAACTGAACGTTTTGCTCGCCCAGAATTTTCGCATCGTCTTGTGTTATCCGTTGCACTATTCTTTGGTATTTTCGATGGTTTAAAAGCGGCAGGAATGAACACTGACTTTTTAAGCTTTATGCCACTGCATAGCGAAGGTATGGCTTGGTTACTGCCAGTTGGTATTGCCATGGTTGCGTGTTTATTTGTCCCAGCGAAAAACGCAACTGCAGCAACAAGCTAATAAAGATGACAGACAAATCTTTATGGTGATGATTAGATTATCCCTATGAGCTTAGTTTTGTCTTTGTAAACTAATTTTAGTTACACTAGAGCGGCGTTACTTCAGGTGAAGTGGCGCCGTTTTTTTAGGAATTTTTGTGACTGATAATTACCAAGCAGATCCCCTTATTGATGCATTTTTAGATGACCTTTGGTCGGCTAAAGGGTTAAGTGATAACACGTTAGGCTCTTATCGAACTGACTTACGTCATTTTGAGCGATATGTGTTGAGTCAGCAACATCAACTCATTAATGTTGATCAGTTAGTGATTCGAGATTATTTAGCTTATCGAGTGGCAGAAAATTTTGCTAAAACCTCAACGGCAAGATTGCTGAGCAGTTTACGGCGATTTTATGGTTATTTGATAGTAAAACAACTAATTGATATCGACCCAACTAGCTTAATTGAGTCACCTAAGTTAGCGCGTAAATTACCTGATGCATTAAGCGAAACCCAAATAGATGCTTTACTCGCAGAGCCCGATATTGACGACCCAATAGAGTGCCGTGATAAAGCCATGCTGGAGTTATTGTATGCCACAGGCCTTCGGGTTACTGAACTGGTCAGCTTAACCTTAGAGCAAATTAGCCTTAGACAAGGTTTAGTGCGCATTGTCGGTAAGGGCGGTAAAGAACGTTTAGTGCCGCTTGGTGAATTAGCCATTTCCGAAATAGAGCAGTATTTGTTAGCTGCACGCCCTACATTACTGAACAATAAACAAAGCGATGTTTTGTTTCCTTCCAAACGTGGACAAATGATGACAAGACAGACTTTTTGGCATCGTATTAAACATTATGCAGTGCGAGCTGGCATCAATAGTCATTTATCTCCGCATACCCTAAGGCATGCATTTGCTACCCATTTACTCAATCATGGCGCTGACTTACGGGTAGTTCAGTTGTTATTAGGACACAGCGACTTATCTACCACGCAAATATACACCCACGTTGCCAAGGCTCGACTACAGCAGTTACATAGTGAGCATCATCCAAGGGGCTAATGCGTTGTGCATGATGTCTCTTGTTACATAAAAATTGATACATATCGCCAGCAATGAGCGGGATATAGTTGCTTTAATATGACATTCTCTGTAACTTTTGCCGTCAAACTCTGGTCTATGTAATTAGCTGACTCATCAGTTTTATCAAATAGGATTTTTTAATGAAGTTAACAAAAGCATTCTCTTTTGCTATGACCCTTGCTGTTGCGCCACTATTACATGCCGCTTCAGCCTCAGATATTCCCAATGAAGCAGAGCTGAAACAGCAGGTTTCTGATGTGCTTGGCGTTAATGTATTGAAAATTCAATCATCACCGATTGACGGATTGTATCAAGCCTTGACTGACCGTGGCATTTTGTACGTTTCTCCAGATGGTACTAAGTTACTACATGGCAATATGTATGATTTAAAGAATGGTATGCAAAACTTAACTGAGGCTGCATTAGCGGGCCCTCGTGTTGATATGCTCAAGCCATTTGAAGACGACATGTTGGTGTACAAAGCGAAAAATGAAAAACATGTCGTAACCATCTTTACTGATGTGGATTGTGGTTACTGTCGTAAGTTACACCAAGAAATGGACGGTTATAACGATTTGGGCATTACTGTTCGTTATTTAGCTTACCCTCGTGCAGGTATTCCATCAGCAAATGCCCAAGAAATGGAAGCGGTATGGTGTGCTAAAGATCCGCTACAAGCTATGACTGATGCTAAAACGGGTGGCAATGTAAAAGCTGCAAGCTGTGATGCAAACATCGAGGAGCAATACCGCCTCGGTCAAGCATTTGGTATCAATGGAACACCTGCAATCGTTTTAGAAAACGGGGTGTTAGTGCCGGGTTACCAACCACCGTCAGCATTATTAAATACCATTAAAACTAATCTCTAATACCGACAGGTTTAGAATAATCGTTTTAACCGAAAAAGGTGAGCCATTGGCTCGCCTTTTTTGTTATCTTAACGTGTCGATTACTCCACTAAAATAAGGTGTGTTTGTGGCCCACAAAATTGTTCGCCGAACTCAGGTAGATGACAGTCATTTACCGCAATCTATGCATCCATTACTAAAACAGTTATATGCTCGACGTGGAGTCGATTTAGCTGGCTGCGAACTGAGTTTGTCGAAGTTACTTAGACCTGAAACCATGCTCGGCATTGACATCGCGGCGAAGATTATTGCTGATGCGATAGCTGCTGATAAGTCGATTTTGATAGTGGGAGATTTTGATGCTGATGGCGCAACGTCGACCAGTGTGTGTTTGATTGCATTAAGAATGATGGGAGCCAAGCATGTTGACTACCTTATTCCAAATCGCTTTGATTATGGTTATGGATTAAGCCCTGAAATTGTTGCCGTTGCTCAGTCTAAAGGGGCGCAGTTATTGATTACGGTCGATAACGGCATCTCATCTATTGAAGGTGTTGCAGCCGCTAAACAATTAGGTATGCAGGTGGTTGTAACTGATCACCATTTACCTGGACAAACCCTCCCCGATGCAGATGCGATAGTTAATCCTAACCAAAACGGTTGTGAATTTGCCAGTAAGTCTATTGCTGGGGTTGGCGTTGCGTTTTATTTGATGTCAGTGCTTAGAAAAGAGCTGCGCCAAAGAGACTGGTATCAGCAGCAACACATTGCTGAGCCTAACCTTGGTTCCTTACTTGATATTGTTGCTTTGGGCACGGTTGCTGATGTGGTGTCGCTTGACAGTAACAATCGTATTTTGGTGCAAGCGGGTTTACAACGAGTTAAGACGGGGCGTTGTCGTGTTGGCATTACAGCATTACTGGAAGTCGCAAAAAGAAGCCCACAACGTATTGTTGCATCAGATTTTGGATTTGCTGTCGGGCCAAGATTAAACGCTGCCGGTCGTTTAGATGAGATGGCGTTGGGTGTTGAGACATTGTTATGTGAAGACATGATGTTAGCAAGGAGAATGGCTGATGAGCTTGATGGCTTAAATGGTGAGCGTCGCGAGCTTGAAGCGGGAATGCAACAAGAAGCGTTAAAAAGTCTGCAAACATTAAGCCTTGATGAATCAGATTTACCTTGGGGACTTGCTTTGTTTCAGGATGACTGGCATCAAGGTGTGATTGGCATTTTAGCTTCAAGAATCAAAGATAAATATCATCGCCCTGTGATTGCATTTGCTGATGCTGGCGAGGGTGAAATTAAAGGCTCTGCGCGTTCAATAAAAGGCTTGCATATGCGAGACCTGTTAGAGCTTATTAATAGCCGCCACCCTGGGATGATTATCAAATTTGGTGGTCATGCGATGGCGGCGGGATTATCACTTCGTGCAGATGCATTTGAATTATTTCAGTCAGCATACGATAAAGCCGTACGTGAATTGTTAAAGCCTGAACAGTTAACGGGTGAGATCTTATCTGATGGTGAGTTGCCGATAGCGTTGATGAACCTAGAAACGGCTTTCTTACTGCGTGAATCTGGTCCTTGGGGACAGTCTTTTGAAGAGCCATTATTTGATGGTTATTTCAGCGTGATTCAACAACGTATCGTGGGGGAGAAACATTTGAAATTGGTGTTAGAAACCGACTGCGGCTCAGTGATGATGGATGCTATTGCATTCAATGTTGATTTACAAACTTGGCCTGACGCCACAATTAAGCACGCTAGACTTGCGTACAAACTGGATGTAAATGAGTTTAGGGGAAACCAAACTGTGCAGATGTTGGTTGATTATATTGAACCTGCATAGCTAACAACCAGTTATTAAGAAGCACTCTAACAAGACGTTTCTAACAGGTAATTCGCTAACAGAGAATCTCAACAAAGACGAGCTTGTTTCACGCACCTAAAGTGTTAGGTGAGTAGATGATTAACTCACTCATCATCAAACTGTAGGCAGCTTAATGGTTGCCTACGGTTATTATGACTAAAGCCGGCGAGGGTAGTTATCAGTTTTACTGCAATTAATAACAGATACAAAAAAGCCTCGCATTGCGAGGCTTTTTTGTTTTTTGGTCGCTTTCGCCACCAAATCTAAATATGGTGCCCGAACCCGGAATCGAACCAGGGACACGAGGATTTTCAATCCTCTGCTCTACCGACTGAGCTATTCGGGCGACGGACGCAATTAAACGTTTTTTGCGGTCTGGAGTCAACTTTTTTTTATTGATAACTGTTTTTTTTAGCTTGTTTGAGCAAGATTTCCACAAAAGGCCTAAATCATAAGCTATTTGTTAATAAAGCATCTATGAATAAGTCTATCCGGAAAACGCTACGTACGGGTTCATTGGGGAGAGTATCAAGGCTTTATGCTGACTAGCGTTAAGGGATTGGTGCTGAATACTACTGCTAGCATGTTTGGAAATATCAGTTTATCGCATTAACTGTTAACTTTTTTGTAACTTGCTGAACAATAAAACAAGGTTATAAGGTCTATTAAGATAACTGAATAGAAAACTTAAAAGCAGTATGAGGAAATAGTCATTTGAATTGGCAATTGTCATTAATCGCTGGCTCGCAAAAACACCCTTTTGGGGTGTGGGCTACCGTATTGCTATTGGTGCTGCTCAGTATCATTGGGGCAACGAAGATTGATCTTGATGTTAATTTTAACGACTATTTTGCCCATGATGACGCAGGGTTTGTTGGACTAAATCAACTTCAGCAAACATTTGTCCGTGAAGATGGTTTACTGCTGTTATTGGAAAATGAGAAAGACTGGCGACAACCTGAGCAGCAAACTCGATTACTTGATTTTATTGAATATTTACAATCTGATCAGCATATCAGCGCGATAGGGGGTTATGCTGCATTTATTGAACGTCTGCCACTTGTAAACGAGTCTTCTGTGGTTACGGGGCAGAAGCAAGCACTCACTCAATCAATCAATCAATCATTAACTCACTCGCAATCTTCAAGTCAAAATCAATCAATAAGCGGTAGCCTGCTTTTAAGTTATAAACAACATCCTCGCTTACCTTTGGTGTTATCTGACAATGGTAAAGCTATTATCCTGAGTATTGAGTTTAGTCAAAACGATATGCAGCAATATTCAACAGAGGCATTGTGGCGCTTGGAAAGTATTGATCGTTTGCTAGGTATCTCTGAGTCATTTTGGTCAGCAAAGGCTGCGGCAGCGAGCCTTGTGCCTAAATTTAGTGAAGCTCAAAGTGCTGTGAAGGTTTTGTTGTCAGGTGAACAGGCGCTCAATTGGCAATATGCCAAGGTGTTACGCCATGACCTAAGTTGGTTTGCACCCAGCCTATTTGTCATTATCGGTCTAATGGCATTATTTTTTATTCAAGCTAGATTATGGCTTTTTGCTATCGCACTTAACTGTGCAGTGACCTTAGCTATAGTACTTGGAGTCGCAGGTTGGTTTAACCTTACTATTGCAGCGATAAGTGCATTTATACCAGTGATAATTATAACCTTATCACTGGCTTACTCCGCGCATTTATACCTAGGCTGGCAAGCTGGAATAAAAGCGGGTGACAATAATCCGCTAATTTTTAGCTTCTCACATAATAAACAACCCCTACTGTACGCAACACTGACGACCATATTGGGTTTTGGCTTACTCGCTTTTAGTCCTTCACCACCGATACAAGTTTTTGGGATATTAGTGGCCATTGCCGTGGCTTGCCATTATCTACTTTGTCACAGTTTATTGGTGACTATCGTGAGCAAGGCTAATCAGAACTATTCTGATGGCAAGTTACATGTCTTTGTTAATCCAGTGGTGACGCTAGCAAAACGAGCGGCGTTATTGCCAAAGTCAATTCTCATGGTGGTAGGACTCGTTTCAGTATTGGCCTTATTAAGCGCCAGTAAACTTGAGCTTAATGATGATCCGCTTAATTACTTTCCTGACGATAACCCCTTTACTCAATCTAAACTCACTATGCAGCAAGATTTTTTTGGCATAAATCCATTGTATTTTGAGGTGGGGACTGGTTCTGTCCCTATGTATGACAAGCAATATCTGGGCTTTTTATTCCAATTTGCTCGCTTTTTGCAACAACAGCCAGAAGTTAACCATGTCACCCATATTGGTGATTGGGTAAAAAGTGCCGGATTATCGCAAAGTCAACTTAAACGGATCATGACACAACATAGCGTCAGCGATATCGGGCTTGAAGCAGAAATCTCATCACAATATCAATCGAGTTTAATCACCGTTTATTTAACCTCTCTCACTGCGCAGCAAATGTTAGCGTTCGAAGCCAAAACAACTGCATGGCTTGCTGCAAATCAAACCGCTTTATCAGTAAGCCCAGCATTAGGCAGTAGTTTATTGTTCGCTCATTTATCCATTCATAACGCAAACAGTATGTTGTGGTCATTTGGTATTGCGTTAGTGGCCCTAAGCCTAGTGTTAGGCTTTTTGAAAAAAAGCCCATACTTTGCTTTGGTGGGGTTAATGGTTAACTTTTTGCCCTTGCTTTGGGTGTTCGCTATTTGGCAACTGGTTGGTGGGTATATCAGTATTGGCAGTGCGGTCGTATTAGGCATCATGCTTGGGATTATTGTTGATGATACTTTGCATTTGCTGTTGAAGTTACCTGAGCCACAAACATCTGATATCGAAAGTCGTGCAACTTATCTGCAATTTTTTTGGATGCATTATGCGGGCGTTATTCCGGTGATTTGTTTTACCAGTTTAACTTTAGTACTGGGTTTTGGCATTGGATTAGCGTCAGATTTTGCGCCTATTGCACAGCTAAGTTTGTTGTCTTGTATGGTGATTCTATTGGCATGGCTCTTTGATGTTTTCGTATTGCCTGTTATTTATCAACTGCGGAGACAAAGCATTAATGACAATTAAGATTAAACGTTGTTTTGGCAAGCAAGCTTTGCCAAAGGTTACTCAAGGTAATAATGCACTTAGGCTTCAAGATTGGATAAATCTTCAGGCTCAAACCCCACTTTTATTTTCTGATAACCAAACGGAATCAATGGCACGTTTATTACCCCTATTACTGTGTGGTGAACAGTCGGCTCAGTTGGTCTTTAATCAAGAAATTATTAGATTACATGTTCAAGACTTAGATAAAACGTTATCAACAGAAATATCACAAAGGAATGGCAAGATAGTGACTTCACTGATGGAAGTCGAGTCTGACGAGTGTCGTCATGATATAGCCTTGCAAACAGTATCGGATAAGCTTCCATACATAGAAGATACCCGCCAAGTTCAACGGTTGGCAAAAAGGTTTTATAGCGGTTTAGGTCGAGTAAATGATTACAGTCAACACTTTGTTCGTATTGCTATCTTAGATACATGTGTCACCCAAATTATGCAAGCATTCGAAACCAGCAAACTTGGAGGAGAGCACCCTTTTAGTGTGTTATGTGGCTTGATTAAAAAAGACGAAGCCAAGCATGTATACATTAGCCGTCATCATGCTATTGAATTAGGGGCGACAAATGACGACTTTTATCAGCAACAATCCTTAATCACACATGAGCTTTTTCAATTACTCACCAGCCAACATCACTCATTTGAAAATATGGGGATTTGCTTAGATGCTATCCAACATAAACTGGAGGAAAAATGGCAGTAAAATTTGCGCAACATGACTTATCACTATTAGGCATTTCTCATCAATTACCTAATGCAAATATCAATAATGAAGCGCTACTAAATGCCTTGTCTCAAAAGTGCGGTAGACTTACAGCGCGAAAAGCTAAAACCATTGCGAAGCGTTTGGGTATTGAGGGGCGCCATTTAGTCAGAGATCTATCGACCCCAACCAGTTCAACATCTCCTTCGAGTATTGAGCTTAGTCAGCAAGTACTGACTCAAACTTTAGTGAATGCAAACCTTGATATTGAAGCGTTAGATTATTTACTCAGCCACACATGCACACCTCATACACAAGTCCCCCCTAATGCGGCATGGCTTGCAGATGCAATGGCATTTCATGGTCCCTATTTAGAACTTAGACAGGCTTGTACGGGATTTGCCAACGGATTACAAATTGCGTCGGCCTTTTGCGCTGTTAATCAGCAACCCGTTTCAATAGTAGGGGTAGAAACGGGCTCGGTTTATTTTGATATGGATAACGACTTTATCGATACCGAACAATTGGTTAATTATGTACAAATGGGGGATGGTGCAGCTGCAGTAGTGCTAGGGCCTCAAGATGAACAGGCTGCCAAAATATCTGATATTTATTTAGGTCAAATTGGACATCAAAAACCACCAGGGTTTTATCTTGATGGCGGGGCTAATGATGTCGGGACAAAACAAATGGCTCGATTCCATCACAACACCCAAGCTGTACGAGAGCAAGGTAGTCAGTTGTTTGAGCTAGGTTGGCAAGCACTGCAAAGCCGAGGCTATCAGCTAGATGATTTTACATATATTTTGCCTCATCAAGCCAATGGACATATTGATGTGCTAATGGCAAAAGCATTAGGCATTTCACCAGAGCGAGTGATCAATGACGCCAAGCATCTTGGTAATTTAGGTTCAGCCGCTATTTGGGTCAGTTTATCTAGGTTGATTCATTCAGGACGATTAAAAGCAGGTGACAAGGTGGCGGTACTCGGTGCCGAAGCCACTAAATACCTTTATGGCGGTTTTGTTTATCATCATGTGTAATCTTCAAAACAAAAAAGCCTGCGATATATCGCAGGCTTTTTATATTAACGTAGAATCAGCAATATGATTCTTGACTGTTATTTGAGTAAGTCACTATCTGGATAGTTAGCAGCGATAACCGTTAATGTATTCTGTTGAAGTTGCTCTTGGCCTAATTCACCATAAGCTTGCGCCATAATTTCTAAAGCTTGCTCGGTTGCTGGTGTGCCAGGGAACTGCTCCATCACAGATTGTGCACGAACAGCTGCTGCACTCCATGCTTCCATTTTGATATAATACTCAGCCACTTTAATCGAGTATTGTGCTAAACGGTTTTTAAGGTATTGCATACGTTGCTGAGCATCAGCCGTATACTTACTGTTTGGATAGCTTTTGATTAAACGATCAAAATCTTTAAAGGCGTCTTGTGCATTTTTAGGGTCACGATCAGTACGATCGATATTCATCATATCGTGAAATAGGTAATTATCTGCCTGCATATTAGTTAAACCACGCATATAATAGACATAATCAATATCTGGATGCGTTGGGTTTAAACGAATAAAACGATCGATATTTGCAATACCTGATGCGACGTCGTCCATTTTGTAATAAGCAAAAATCATGTCCAATTGAACTTGAGTTTTATGTGGGCCAAATGGGTAACGAGAGTCTAATGCTTCAAGTGTTCTAACTGCTTTAGAGTAGTTTCCTAGCTCCATTGAGGTTCTAGATTGAGCATAAAGTCCCTCTGGAGACTTGCCACTGAGGTCTTCATCTTCAAAACCTTTAGAGGTACTACATGCTGTTAAAGCTAATGAAAACAATACTAGGGCGGCGCCTTTGGCTAATTTATACATATGTAAATTCAATTCTTTTATAAGTTGTTGTTAAGAATTTTTCCATTTCACTGTAAAATAGAAAACAATCCGATTGTAACAGATAGCACATTCACTTTGGACCCCAAAAAAGGGGTACGGTTCCTATGACACAAGAGATTAACCTAAAAAGCGAGATCACAGCAATCCAAACCGGTTTAAGATTAGACCAAGCTTTGGCTGAATTGTTCCCTGATTATTCCCGTACACGCATCAAAGAATGGATCCTATCTGGTGCAGTTTCAGTCGATGGCGTTGTTGTCGATAAGCCTCGTGAGAAAGTACTAGAATCGCAGTTAATTGCGGTAGAAGCAACGCTCGAAGAAGAAGTAAAAGACAAAGCACAAAAAATTGACCTAAATATTGTCTACGAAGACGATCATATTTTAGTGGTAAATAAGCAAGCTGGCTTGGTTGTTCACCCTGGAGCTGGTAATGCTGATGGCACATTGTTAAATGCGCTATTACATCATTGTCCTGAGATTGAACATGTTCCTCGTGCTGGTATTGTGCATCGTTTAGATAAAGACACCACTGGTTTAATGGTGGTTGCTAAAACGGTTGAAGCACAAACCCATTTAGTTGCAGCACTTCAGGCGCGCGATATTGTACGTGAATACGAAGCGATTGTGATTGGGATGATGACCGCTGGCGGAACAGTAGACGAACCGATTGATCGTCATGAAACGCGCCGTACACAAATGGCAGTTGTCATGGGCGGTCGTCCTTCTGTTACTCATTATCGTGTTGCTGAAAAATTCCGTGCTCATACGCGTTTAAGATTGCGCTTAGAAACGGGGCGTACTCACCAAATTCGTGTTCACATGTCATACATAGGCCACGTGTTGGTTGGCGATCCTGTATACGGTGGTCGCCCACGTCCGCCTAAAAAAGCTAGCCCAGAGTTTTTTGATATTTTGAAAAACTTTGAACGTCAGGCGCTACATGCAGTACGTTTGGAGCTTGCTCATCCATTTACCCATGAAATCATGTCATGGCAAGCGCCTATCCCTGAAGATATGCAAATGCTGACCAGAGCGTTACGTCAAGATACTGAAGAAAACCCAATCGAGTATTTATAAGTATTCGCTGCGAAGGGGATAGCGTGTATCACGTAAATTGGCCAATACCTGACAATATCGGCATCGCCATGACAGACCGTCATGGCGGTGTAAGTCAATCGCCTTTTGATAGCTTAAATTTAGGCTTACATGTAGGCGATGCCCCTCAAGATGTATTGGCTAATAGAGCTTTAATTCAGCAAACCTTAGCGATTAATGTGCCAGTCACTTGGTTAGATCAAGTTCATGGCACTACTATTATCGATTACTCAACAGTAAGTCCTGCCAATATTTCACCTCAGTCTATTCCTCCTAAAGCTGACGGAAGCTATGTTGATCATGCCAAAGTGGCATTAGCCGTCATGACCGCCGACTGTTTGCCTGTGTTGCTATGTAATAAAGCAGGAACTGAAATTGCTGCTGTGCATGCAGGTTGGCGTGGATTGTGTGATGGGGTTATCGAGTCTGCAATAAAGCGCTTTAATGCAGAAGCCTGTGACATAATTGCTTATTTGGGACCAGCAATTGGTCCAAATGCTTTTGAAGTGGGTGCAGAGGTAAAGCAACAATTTGTTGAACAAGATATTGAAGCTAAGCAATGGTTTAAACCACATGGCGTGAAATACTTAGCCGATTTATGTGGGCTTGCAACCATGCGTTTATCTAAACAAGGAATTAAACACATTTATAGTGCAAATGTGTGTACTTTTACTAACCCTGATTATTTCTCCTACCGCCGAGATCAACAAACAGGACGAATGGCTTCTTTTATTTGGTTAAAATCTTAATCTGTTTTATCGATTTGATCTTAATCAATTAATCTAACACTAATCTGCAGAATTTTATTCCCACGATTGAAAATTTCATAAACATCCCCATATTTTAATTATCAAATCTTTCGTTTTTATTAAATTGATTAGGAGGACGTATGAGACTTGATCGTATGACCAACAAATTTCAAATCGCTATTTCAGATGCGCAATCATTAGCATTAGGGCGTGATCATCAGTTCATTGAACCTACTCATTTGATGATGGCGTTATTAAACCAAGATTCTGGCTCAATTCACCCTTTACTAACGCAAGCGGGTATAAATGTTAGTGCGCTGCGTTCTTCTTTGAGCCAAGAGTTAGAAAAATTGCCACAAGTTGAAGGTACTGGGGGAGATGTTCAGTTATCTCAGGGCCTAATTCGTTTACTTAACCTTTGTGACAAGCTAGCTCAAAAACGTAAAGACAAATATATCTCATCTGAACTATTTGTGATGGCAGCGCTTGAAGGAAGTGATGCGTTAACCAAGTGCTTGAAAGATGCAGGTGCCAGTAAAGAGTTATTGGAAACCACCATTGAACAAATTCGTGGTGGACAAAAAGTTGATGATCCTAATGCGGAAGATCAACGCCAAGCCTTAAATAAATATACAGTGGATCTTACTGAGCGTGCCGAGCAAGGCAAACTCGATCCCGTGATTGGTCGTGATGAAGAAATTCGTCGCACAATTCAAGTGTTACAGCGTCGTAGTAAAAATAACCCCGTGCTCATTGGTGAGCCAGGCGTCGGTAAAACCGCCATTGTTGAAGGTTTAGCTCAACGAATTGTTAATGGTGAGGTTCCTGAAGGCATTAAGAATAAGCGTGTACTGTCATTAGATATGGGCGCGTTAATTGCTGGTGCTAAATATCGTGGTGAGTTTGAAGAGCGATTAAAAGCGGTATTAAATGAGTTAGCTCAAGAAGAAGGCCAAGTCATTCTGTTCATCGATGAACTGCATACCATGGTTGGTGCAGGTAAAGGCGAAGGAGCAATGGATGCAGGTAACATGTTAAAACCTGCACTTGCTCGTGGTGATTTACATTGTGTTGGCGCAACAACGTTAGATGAGTACCGCCAATATATTGAAAAAGATGCAGCACTTGAACGTCGTTTTCAAAAAGTGCTGGTGGAAGAGCCTAACGTTGAAGATACCATTGCAATTTTACGTGGATTAAAAGAGCGTTATGAATTACATCACCATGTAGAGATAACCGATCCTGCCATTGTTGCCGCCGCAAGTATGTCGCATCGTTATATCTCTGATAGAAAGCTACCAGATAAAGCTATCGACTTGATCGATGAAGCGGCATCAAGTATCAGAATGCAAATAGATTCAAAACCTGAAGCGTTAGACAGATTAGATCGCCGTGCTATCCAGCTTAAGCTTGAAGAGCAAGCACTTGCCAAAGAAGAAGATGAAGCAAGTCGTAAACGATTAACGCATTTACAAGTTGAGTTGAAGCAAGTTGAAGAAAAAGCCAGCGAACTGAATGAAATTTGGCATACCGAGAAAGCGGCATTGGCCGGAACTCAGCATATTAAAGCTGATCTCGAACAATCAAGAATGGATATGGAAGTCGCAAAACGTGCGGGAGATTTAACTCGCATGTCAGAATTACAATACGGCCGTATTCCTGAGTTAGAAAAGCAGCTCGATTTGGCTTCGCAAGCAGAAATGCAAGATATGACGTTATTGCGTAACAAGGTCACAGATATAGAAATCGCCGAAGTACTTTCAAAGGCAACAGGAATACCTGTTTCTAAGATGCTAGAAGGTGAGCGTGATAAGTTACTGCAAATGGAAGATGCACTACATCAGCGAGTGATAGGTCAAAATGAAGCTGTAGAAGCGGTATCAAATGCAATAAGACGTAGCCGAGCTGGACTTGCCGATCCGAATCGCCCTATTGGTTCATTCCTATTCTTAGGGCCAACCGGTGTGGGTAAAACTGAACTGTGTAAATCATTAGCTAACTTCTTATTTGATACCGAATCAGCAATGGTTCGCATCGATATGTCAGAGTTTATGGAAAAGCATACTGTCTCAAGATTAGTCGGCGCACCTCCTGGCTACGTGGGGTACGAAGAAGGTGGATACTTAACTGAGGCTGTTCGCCGTAAACCCTACTCAGTCATCTTGTTAGATGAAGTAGAAAAAGCGCACCCTGATGTATTCAACATTTTGCTGCAAGTGCTAGATGATGGTCGCTTAACGGATGGCCAAGGCCGTACTGTTGATTTTAGAAATACCGTTATCATCATGACGTCTAATTTGGGTTCTGACATTATTCAGGAAGGTTCAGCCTCTCAAGACTATATGCAGATGAAATCGGCCGTAATGAATGTGGTGACGCAGAGCTTTAGACCAGAGTTTTTAAACCGTATTGATGAGACCGTGGTATTCCATCCGTTAGCTGCAGAGCATATAGCGCATATTGCAGAGATACAGTTGCAGAACTTGAAACAACGCTTGGCTGAAAAGGATTTCACCATGGAAATCTCTAAAAATGCATTGGCGTTAATTGCCGAAGCTGGCTTTGATCCAACGTATGGTGCAAGACCGCTTAAACGAGCACTGCAACAAGAAATTGAAAACCCATTAGCACAACACTTATTAAAAGGTGAACTACTCCCAGGTAAACCGATTATGATTGATGTCAACGATGGACTACTGACGTTTACCCAATAAATAGTCAGCGACAGTAATAAAAGGAATGGTAAATACCATTCCTTTTTTATTGGATTATAACTTTACAGTAGCCATTGAACCCATAAGCTTGCGACAAGTGAATTGATCTACTAACTTCAATATGTTCCCTTATGAATAGCAACCTGATTTCAAGTAGAAGGATATAACATGAATAAATCAGTCGTATTAGGCTTTGCTTTACTCTCAATAGCTGCAACCGGATGTTCTAGCTCACCAGAAAAACAAGAAGGTGAAATTATCGAAGTCGGTAATGTTGAATATAATAGCTTATACCACTTTGGCTACAACACAGGTTGCACCAGCGCATTAGCACAAAAGAAATCGAATGAGACACTCGAGTCAATGAAGGATAAAACACTTGATGGCATCGATGCATTTGATAATGGTTGGAAGTCAGGAACTGAGACATGTAATAGTGGTACGTTTAAATCGATGTATACAGTTGGTAAAGCAGAATAACCTGCTCACGTAAACTGAACTAGTGCAGCAGGTAGAGATGATATATACCTTGAATAGGTGTCATGAATAGTTAATTAAAAAGGAGCCATTGGCTCCTTTTATTATTGCAGCTAATAAACTTGATATATTATTGACAAAAAAGTTGCTTACGTTCTTCGTTCTTTTCAATTTGAGCCAAGCGTTCTTCTTCAGTTATGACTATCTCTTCACCTGTATCAGCATCTTTGCGATGTAAGTGTTGATATGTGTTTAATACATTTAAGCTGTGTTTGGCACTTTCACAAATTGAAGCCGCCTGTTCAGCATCTCGCTCTTTGATTAATGCAGCTTTTTGATCTAAATCCATTTCACTAGTACTAGACTGTGAAGAAGAACCGACAGATTTTACGGGCACATAACCGACTTGAGCGGGCTCAATGTCCTCGCTGTATACTTTTTTAGAGTCAACATCTGCTGGTGGTTGCTGGCTATAATGAGAAACACCGTCTTTATCTACCCAAGTATAAATAACAGTTGCTAAAGCTGACTGCGAAAAACAAACAAACGAAACTAAATACAGCAAACGTAAACTAAGCATAAACATTCCTAGATGGTGGAGCCTAAAATCCTTTAATCAAAATAAAATAGGCTAATTGACTGATAAAACCAATAGCTAAATCAATATACTTGACCATAAAAGCGTAAAGATAGCCTTATAGAAAGGGAACTAGATTATAAAAACCGTTTTCTATTTCGTAATAGAAAGAGGCAAACTAGGCCTTTAAACTGCAAAATTGAAGATAATTAAACCGTAGTGGTTAATTAATAAACGCTTAAACCCCATTTGTCATAAAAGTTTAAAAAAGCCCTTGCACGGTTTCATAATCTCCCTATAATGCGCATCCACTGACACGGCAACAGGCACTAGCCAACACTGAGTCAGCTTGAT
>NZ_LKTL01000018.1:0-116598 GCF_001401775.1 Shewanella sp. P1-14-1
GCGTGTACACCATGCTATTGCGTGGTTTGCCGTGTCAGTGGATGCGCATTATAGGGAGATTATGAAACCGTGCAAGGGCTTTTTGCAAAAAAATATGATTTTTTTGCATGTTTTTCATTAGCCACAAGCTACACACTATTTACCCCCATAGTTATCCACAAACACAACAAGAATGATGTTTTTTCAGCCTAAAATCAGGATATAAAAAAAGCAGCTATCAATAGCTGCTTTTTGGTTCTATATAAAGAAAGCGTTTTTAGCTTAATTTACCGTGACATTGTTTGTACTTCTTACCTGAACCACAAGGGCAAGGATCATTGCGACCAACTTTCTCACCATCACGGATTACCGTTCTTGGCATCGCCGCTTCTGCTTCACTGTTGTCAGTTAACGCTTCTGAAGCAGCGTGTTGATAATCACGTTGGATCTTAGCTTCTTCTTCACGGCGACGCTGTTCCATTTCATCAACATCAGACTGTGCTTGTACCTGAACTTTTGAAAGAACACTAATCACATCTTGTTTGAGTGACTCAAGCATTTGCTGGAACAATTCAAACGATTCACGTTTATATTCTTGCTTAGGGTTCTTTTGAGCATAACCACGTAAGTGGATACCTTGACGTAAATGATCCATTGCCGCTAAATGCTCTTTCCACAAACCATCAAGAGTTTGCAGCATTACCGCTTTTTCAAATTGACGTAGCACTTGTGAGCCAACCATCTCTTCTTTGGCTTTGTATGCATTACTCCAACTGTTGACGATACGCTCACGTAAAGTTTCTTCATGAAGATCATCTTCAGTATCTAACCAGTGTTGGATTGTCAGTTTTAAACCATATTCTTGTTCTAATCGTTGCTCTAAGCCTGGAACATCCCAAAGCTCTTCAACAGATTGTTGTGGAATATATTGATCAATCACACTGCTTACGACATCTTGTTCGATATTTGAAATCGTATCTTCGATACTTTCAGCATCCATTAACTCATTACGTTGTGAGTAAACGACTTGACGTTGGTCATTAGCAACATCGTCATACTCAAGTAATTGCTTACGAATATCGAAGTTACGTGCTTCTACTTTGCGTTGTGCATTTTCAATAGCACGTGATACCCAAGGATGTTCGATGGCTTCGCCTTCTTCCATACCTAGTTTTTTCATCATGCCCGTTACTTTATCTGATGCAAAGATACGCATTAAGCTATCTTCCATTGATAAGTAGAAGCGTGAAGAACCTGCATCACCTTGACGACCAGCACGACCACGTAATTGGTTATCAATACGACGAGATTCGTGACGTTCTGTACCTAAGATGTGTAAACCGCCAGCTGCGATTACTGCATCATGACGAACTTGCCATTCAGCTTTAATTTTAGCAATTTGATCATCTGTAGGGTTCTTTAATTCATCAACTTGAACCTTCCAGTTACCACCCAAGACGATATCGGTACCACGACCTGCCATATTAGTAGCAATAGTGACCGTGCCTGAACTACCCGCATCTGCAACAATCTGTGCTTCTTTTTCATGAAACTTCGCATTCAATACTGAGTGCGGGATCTTAGCTTGCTTTAATAGTGTTGCTAATAATTCAGATTGCTCAATTGATACTGTACCAACTAGCACTGGCTGACCACGCTCACGACAACCTTTAATGTCATCAATAATTGCGTTGTACTTTTCAGCAGCTGTTAAGTACACCAAGTCAGCCATATCATTACGAATCATTGGCTTGTTCGTCGGAACGACAACCGTATCTAGCCCGTAAATATGTTGGAATTCAAATGCTTCAGTATCAGCTGTACCTGTCATACCGGCTAACTTCTCGTATTGACGGAAGTAATTTTGGAATGTGATAGATGCTAATGTCTGGTTTTCATTCTGAATATTTACACCTTCTTTAGCTTCTACAGCTTGGTGTAAACCTTCAGACCAACGACGTCCTGGCATTGTACGACCAGTATGCTCATCAACAATAACAACTTCGCCGTCTTTAACAATGTAATCGACATCACGCTCGAACAAAGTGTGTGCACGAAGCGCTGCGTTAACATGATGCAGCAACGAGATGTTAGCTGCTGAATAAAGTGAATCACCTTCAGCCAATACACCCAGCTCGATAAGTAAAGTTTCTACTTTTTCTTGACCACGTTCTGTAAAGTGAACTTGCTTAGCCTTTTCATCAATACTGAAATCACCTTCACCAATTTCATCTTCAGTATCTTCTTTTTCTTGAACGATAAGATTAGGAATAAGTGTATTAACTTTTATGTACAACTCAGAGCTATTTTCAGCTGCGCCTGAAATAATCAATGGCGTACGTGCTTCATCAATTAAGATTGAGTCGACTTCATCAATTAGGGCGTAATGCAATGGACGCTGAACACGTTCTTGAGGCGAAAACGCCATGTTGTCACGGAGGTAATCAAAACCAAACTCGTTGTTAGTACCGTAAGTAATATCTGAGTTATACGCTTCTTTTTTCTCGACTTGACCTAAACCTGCCACGTTAATGCCAACAGTTAAGCCTAAGAATTCAAATAAAGGTCGGTTATTTTCTGCATCACGTGCTGCTAGGTAATCATTCACGGTAATAACGTGAACACCTTTACCTGTAATACCATTTAAATAAGCAGGCAAGGTAGCGGTTAATGTTTTACCTTCACCTGTTCTCATTTCAGCAATACGGTTACTATCTAGCACCATACCACCTAATAGCTGCACATCGAAGTGACGCATTTCGAATACACGTTTAGAGGCTTCACGCACTGTTGCGAATGCTTCAGCCATAATTGCGTCTAACGTTTCGCCATTTTCAATACGCTGACGGAACTCGTCCGTTTTTGCTTTTAATTCTTCATCAGTCAGCTTTTCATATTCAGCTTCTAATGCATTAATTTTAGTTACAACTTTACCAAGGCCTTTCAAGGTACGGTCGTTACGACTGCCGAATACTTTTGTCAGTAATTTGCCTAACATCTTAATCACTTATCTCTTGTAGGTTGAGCTCAATTGAGCGACTTAACCGAAAATGTTATTAACTAGCCTTGCGATAAACGAACTTTCTAGGATCGATTTGTTGTCCGTTTCGCAATACTTCGTAATGCACGTGGGGACCGGTTGAACGGCCTGTGCTACCCATACTGGCAATTTTATCGCCTTTGGCAACGACGTCACCTACGTTTACTGACATAGATTTATTGTGTCCATAGCGGGTTCGAAGACCATTTCCATGATCAATTTCGACAAGCCCACCATAACCAAGCATATTTCCTGACCATGTCACCACGCCTGCAGCAGTCGCGATAACATCGCCTCCTTCTTTACCCGCAAAATCAATGCCTTTATGCATTGTTCTACGACCATTAAAAGGGTCATTTCGTAAACCGTAGGGCGAAGATAACCAACCTTTGACAATTGGTCGCCCTGATATATAACGTTCTTTATCTATATGGAGATTAGTTGACACAGTTTCAAGTAGTGCTAACTGAACATTATTATTATCAATTCTGGATGCCAGCTGCGACATATCGTCTAGCAGTTGGTTTAATTCAACACCTGCACCGATTTCACTTAACCCACCAACACCAACGTCAGCAGTAAAATCAAATTGATCTTCAAGTAAATTATTTTCGGCGACTTGCTGGCCTAATGCCTCTAAACGAGTCACATTAGCTTGCATGCGTGCGACGTGGGCAACTAATGTACTTAGTTGAGTTTCAGTCGCTTTTTTGAGGTCTAGAACTTGTTGTTTTTGCTGTTCACGCAACTTTTGATTTTCATCAACTTTCGTCTGCTGTGCAGCAAAGCGATCAGCATTTTGCTGGTAAAGACCAGTTCCTGCTGCCACTAATAGGATAGGTAGAAGCAACCAACGTTTGCTAGGATGCCAACGTGTTACTCCATTTCGACCTTGAATAAAAACTGTTACACTCATAGCCTAACTCAGCCATCTTATTATCATATGAAAAAGCCCCCTCAAGATCTCAGTAGATTACTACATCAATCGGGAACATTACCGGAACTAGCTGAAAAAGCAGAGCTATTAAACCAGCTGAATACTTACGTAAAGCAGAGTTTAAATGGTCCTGTTAGTGAGCAGCTAAAAGTCGCTAATCTTCGTCAGGGTGTTCTTGTTATTGAAACTACTTCGGCTGCATGGGCTGCTAGAATAAATTTCCAAAAGACCAAACTACTGCAACAACTTCAGGAAGAGACGCTTCCAATGCTTACCGCAATAGAGGTTAAAGTCAACCCAGGGTTAGCAATAACACCAAGTAAAGCACCAACTAATTACGCAAAAATCAGCCCTGTCGCTGCAGAGCATCTGCAAACATTGGCTGATCACGTTGAAGGGTCTCTTGGTGAAAAACTAAAACGGCTGGCTGCATTAGCCAGCCGTAATAGGCAATCTTAACTCTTTACGCTAAAGATACAGCGCCCGGCACCATAAAGCTAAGTGGTACATCAACTTCATTTTCAAAGCTGACTAACTCCCAAGCTTCTTGTTGTGCCAGTAATGCTCTTACCAATTGGTTGTTTAGAGCATGACCAGTTTTATACGCACAGAACTCACCAACAATGGCATGTCCTGCTACATATAAGTCACCGAACGCATCAAGAATCTTATGCTTAACAAATTCGTCTTCATATCGCAGACCATCAGGGTTAAGAACACGATACTCATCAAGCACTACAGCATTTTCCATGCTGCCACCTAACGCTAAATTGTTAGCTCTTAGGTATTCAATATCTTGCATAAAGCCAAACGTTCTTGCTCGGCTAATATCTTTAACAAACGCAGATGTTGAAAAATCCATCACCATGTGTTGCTGACTACGCGAAATTTCTGGGTGATTGAAGTCAATTTTGAAATCAACTCTAAAACCTTTAAATGGTTTTAATTCAGCCCATTTATCTCCATCTTCAACACGAATGGTTTGATTGATCTTAATGTATTTTTTAGCGGCTGCTTGTTCTTTAATACCTGCACTTTGCAGTAAAAAAACAAACGGGCTTGCACTGCCATCCATAATCGGGATTTCAGGAGCATCAACTTCGATAACAGCGTTATCTATGCCAAGGCCTGCAAGCGCTGCGAATAAATGTTCAATAGTCGAAATGCGAACACCTTCGTCATTAACCAATGCCGTACACATTGTTGTTTCACGAACAAGATTTGCCTTAGCAGGAATTTCCACTGCAGGCGTTAAATCTGTACGTCTTAGTACGATACCAGTGTTAACAGGTGCGGGCATAATGCACAGAGTTACCTTGTTGCCGGAATGCAATCCGACACCAGTACTCTTCACCATTTTTTGAACAGTTCTTTGAAAAATCATTCAGTTACCCGTTTTAATCACTTATTAATAAACATTATTGCACTGCTTTTACTGAGTTTACCCAGTAAGCTGAGGCGATATACTACCATAAAATTGTCTTTTCACAAAAAAGACTCCTTTACTGTGTTTTTCTACGCCTCTACTTACACAAGTAACATTTTATCAACATCTTAGCGTTTTTAGATTTTCATTTTTACTTTCAACAATTAATCAGCTTGCTTACGTAAAAATGCTGGAATATCTAAGTAATCACCGTCAGCACGCGTTGCAGGTTGCGCCGCAGGTTGCTGTGCTGGAACCGCATTTCCAGTAGGCGCTACATAGCTAGCGGCTGGTACTGGCTCTTCTGCAGGTTCAACTTTAGGCTCAATAACCGGTGCAGGCTCTGGACGAGCAACAGGCTTAGTCACTAATTGAATATCAGGCTTTTTCTCAGCGCCGATTCCTGTAGCAACAACAGTTACACGTAACTCTTCGCTCATTTCTGGATCAATAACTGCACCAACAACCACTGTCGCATTATCAGAAGCGTATGCTTTTACGTGGTTACCCACAGTCTCAAGCTCTTCAATACTGATATCCATACCGGCTGTAATGTTGACCAATACGCCACGCGCGCCAGCTAGATCAATATCTTCTAGTAAAGGACTTGCAACTGCAGCTTCCGCAGCTTCTTCTGCACGATCATCACCAGTTGCAACACCTGTGCCCATCATGGCATTACCCATTTCTGACATCACGGTTTTCACATCGGCGAAATCCACGTTAATTAAACCAGGACGCGTAATTAGTTCAGCAATACCTTGCACTGCGCCTAATAAAACATTGTTTGCCGCAGCGAAAGCGTCTAGCAATGACGTTCCACGGCCCAAGACTTTCAACAATTTCTCATTCGGAATTGTGATCAATGAGTCAACATGTTTTGCTAGCTCCGCAATGCCTTGATCAGCAAACGTCATGCGCTTTTTGCCTTCAAACGGAAACGGCTTGGTAACTACCGCTACTGTTAAAATGCCTTCTTCGCGAGCGATTTCTGCAACGACTGGTGCAGCACCAGTACCCGTTCCGCCACCCATACCTGCAGCAATGAAGACCATGTCAGAGCCTTTAATCGCAGCGCGGATGTTTTCTTTATCTTCAACTGCAGCTTGGCGACCCACATCAGGGTTCGCTCCAGCACCTAACCCTTTAGTGACATCACGTCCTAATTGAATTGTTGAGCCAGCGCCTGATTTGCGTAATGCCTGAGCATCCGTATTCGTTACAATAAACTCAACACCTTCGATGCTGTGTTTAACCATATGTTCGACAGCGTTTCCGCCGCCACCACCGACGCCGATGACCTTAATCACCGCCTCGTCATTATGAGTGTCCATGATCTCAAACATTGTCTGATCTCCGTTTGCCTGCGTTATTAAAATTCACCCTTAAACCAGCTTTTGACCCGATTCAAAAGACTGGTAACCCCTTGACGCTCAGGACGTTCGAACTGACGTTCGATAACGCGTCTGGCGCCATAATGAAGCAAACCTATTCCTGTTGAGTAAATAGGTTGATCAACATATTCATTTAAGCCTTTCACTGGTAGCGGTGACGCTACCCTAACTGGCATGCCGAAAGTTGCTTCAGCAATATCAACAGCACCTGTAATAGAAGCTGTACCGCCCGTTAATACAATCCCTGCAGCAATTTGATCTTCTAAACCACTGTCAGTTAATTCTTTTAATACCAATTCAAATAATTCTTGGTATCTTGGTTCTACGACTTCTGCCAACGTATGACGAGACATACTGCGTGAAGGACGACCACCCACAGATGGAACTTCAATACTGTCTTCACGGCTCACCATTGAACTTCGTGCACTAGCAAATTGCACTTTAATTTGCTCGGCATGAGTTAATGGCGTTCTAAAAATCTTCGCAATATCGCTCGTTACTTGGTTACCGGCTACAGAAATCACTGCACAATGTCGTAATGCACCATTGGTATAAACCGCGATATCAGTCGTTCCGCCACCAATATCGACAATACATACACCCAAATCTTTTTCATCATTAGTTAAAACAGAATCAGCGGAAGCAATACCTGAAAAAACTAAGTCATCTACTGTTAAGCCACAACGCTCAACACTCTTGGTGATGTTCTTTGCCATATCGTTTGCACAAGTCACAATATGGGCTTTTGCTTCCATACGCATACCCGACATGCCAATTGGGCTCTTAATACCATCTTGAACATCGATAGAATATTCTTGCGGTAACACATGTAAGATCCTTCTCTCTGTTGGGATCTTAACTGAGCGAGCGGTGTGAATCACATTGTCCACATCTTCTTGCGTTACTTCTTCATCATTAATTGACACCATGCCATTTTCATTTTGGCAGGCGATGTGCTTACCTGAAATGCTTAAATAGACTGATGATACTTGGCAGTCAGCCATTAGTTCAGCTTGGTCAAGTGCACGTTGAACACTTTTTACAATAGAGTCCAAATCATTCACACCACCTTTATCCATGCCACGTGAAGGATGGTTACCTAAACCGACCACACTTATCTCACCATCGGGTAGCACTTCACCAATGATCACTGCGACTTTGGACGTGCCAATGTCTAAGCCTACGATAAGATTTCTTTCCTGATTCTTGGTCATTTAGTGTCGACTCTCTGTGTTAGTATCGTCCCAGCCAACGGCAACACCCGTGTCATAGCGTAAATCAATGGTTGCTATTGGCTTGTCATTTTTTGTTATTTCAGGATAAACATTTATAAATCTTTGTATTCTCGACATCTTATCTTCTCGACCTAATTCAAGAAGGATGCCGTTATCCAATGTCGCATGCCATGCATGCCGTGGGCTTAAACTTAAACTCGCAAGCTTAAAACCATTAATACTCAATAAATCAGCCAATTGCTGATAACTCGTTAACACTTCAGAAGACATATCTTCTGGGCCAGAAAGCATTGGTAATGCTGCGATACTTTCATGTGATTGAGCAATAAACACATCACCATGAACATTAAGCCAATCGTCACCATTCCAGTGTGCTACAGCCTGTTGTTCTTGTAATGTCACCTTCAATTTAGCCGGCCATTCACGTCTCACTGACGCATGATGTACCCAAGGTAATGCTTCTAGCGCTAACTGCACTTCAACCACATCTGCACTAAAAAAACTGCGCTGCATTAATGCTTGTAATGCAGCTTGAATCTCTGCATCTGTGGTATAAATTCGCTCACCTTTAATCGCTACAGCATCAATAGGCAATGCATCTGCATCGTTCAATAATACATTCAGCTTTAAGCCAGCCCACACGATAGTCAGCAGCACTGTCAGTAAAAACAGTAATCCGGTATATAAGTACCAATTGACTTGACTCAAATGGCCTTTTAATTGGCGAGCTTTATCACTCCACGCCACGGTTACTGTAACTCCCAACTGTATCTGGTCACTTTCATTTGGCAATTCACCATTATATCTAGCATGCTGACTGTATTAAAGCTTCTATTTACAAACAGTTATCGTTTAATAATCAATCAACACTTTCTTTGTTCGACTCATCAAAACCTAAATTAGATGATGCAAGCATTTTGGATAGTGCACCAATATTACCAGCGCCTTGAGTCAGCAATAAGTCGCCCTCTTGTAAAACGTCAGGCAACACATCAGCAAGTAACTCAGGCGATGCGACAAATATTGGATCAACTTGCCCACGCAATCTTATTGAGCGACATAATGCTCTGCCGTCTGCTCCAGGGATGGCACTTTCACCCGCTGCGTATACATCAAGTAACAGCAAGCCATCGACTTGAGATAATACTTCAACGAAATCTTCGTACAAATCACGGGTACGACTATATCTATGTGGCTGATATGCCATCACTAAGCGCTTATCAGGCCAACCAGCTCTAGCCGCCTTGATCGTTGCAAGTACCTCACTTGGGTGATGACCATAATCATCAACCAACATCACCTTACCGTTTGCTGTATCAAACTCACCTAAATGCTGAAAACGTCTTCCGATCCCTTCAAATTCTTCAAGTGCTGCAACAATAGCTTCGTCATCAATATCATCTTCAGTAGCGACTGCAATCGCTGCCAGTGCATTCAACACATTGTGCTCGCCAGGAAGGTTTAACACTATGGCTAAATCTTCACGCCCCGTCCGGCGTACGTTAAATTGCGACTGATGGCCAACTTGCTTGAAATCCAATGCTTGTACATCAGCAATATCACTAAAGCCATAAGTAACGACTTGTCTACCGACTCTTGGCATGATTTCTTGAATGACTTCATCATCAATACACATCACGGCAACACCATAAAATGGCAAGTTATGTAGAAAGTCGACAAAGGTCGTCTTTAGCTTCTCAAAATCACCACCATAAGTGTCCATATGATCAGCTTCAATGTTAGTAATAACACTGACCATAGGCTGTAAATGCAAAAAGCTTGCATCACTTTCATCGGCTTCTGCTATCAAATAACGACTTGTCCCTAAACGAGCATTGGTTCCGGCACTATTGAGCAATCCACCAATAACAAATGTTGGATCACGTTCAGCTTGACCGTAAACACTGGCAATCAAGCTTGTCGTCGTTGTTTTACCATGGGTGCCAGCAATCGCAACGCCATGACGGTAACGCATTAATTCAGCCAACATCTCAGCACGACGGACAATCGGAATACGGCGTTCTTTAGCCGCTATGATTTCAGGGTTTTGCTTATCAATTGCCGTTGAAACGACCACAACATCAACATCTGTAACGCTTGCAGCCTGATGGCCAATGATGATTTTTGCCCCTAAACTTTGTAGCCTTTCAGTCACACTATTAACAGCAATATCTGAGCCGCTGATCTGATAGCCTTCATTTACTAATACTTCAGCTATCCCACCCATGCCTGCACCACCTATTCCGACAAAGTGGATTTTCTTAATCCGTCTCATCTCAGGGATCATGCTACGTAATTGGGCGTACTTTTCTGTTTTTGTCATTTCAATCCTTTCGTGCTAATTCAGCACAAATACCTGCAACACGTTGGGTGGCATCTAAAACAGCAACGCTTCTTGCTTGCTGAGCCATCTCTAATACAACATGTCTTTTTTCAGCGAAAAGGGTTAACTTCTCAGCTAAATTATCTGCATTTACTATGGTTTGCGGCAATAAAATTGCCGCACCAGCCTCTACTAATACTGAAGCATTGATAGTTTGATGATCGTCTACAGCATGGGGATAAGGCACTAAAATACTTGCCCGTCCTACAGCGGCTAATTCAGATACTGTTAATGCACCTGAACGACAAACAACAACATCTGCCCAGCGATATGCGGCTTCCATGTCATCGATAAATTCTGCCACATTGACATTGGCTGCTTGGCCTTTGTCCTGATAGTGACTATTGACAGTAGGTTGGTTTCCTTTACCTACTTGATGCCACACGGTAATTGAATGCTGTTGACTTAATTGCCCAACCACATCCGGCATAACATCATTAAATATTTTTGCGCCTAAACTGCCACCAACAACTAACACCTTTAAGGCTTCGTCATCACATACTTTCTCTTTTTGACCGAGCTCTATTAACTCTTGTCTAATTGGATTACCAACGACTTCTGCATTGGTTGCCGGTAAAAAGGTATTCGGAAATGCACAAAGTACCTTGTTAGCAATGCGAGATAACAACTTATTAGTCATGCCCGGAATTGCATTTTGCTCATGTAATACTAAAGGCACGCCTGCCAATTTTGCCGCCACACCACCTGGGCCACTGGCAAAACCACCCATGCCTAAAATCACGTCTGGCTGATATTCATTAATGAACGCTTTAGCCTGTAATATTGAACGTATAATTTTAAATGGTGCAGCCAATTTTCTTACTATTCCATTTCCTCGCACACCTTTGATATCAATAAACTCAATATCGAATCCATGTTGAGGAACCAGCCTTGCTTCCATTCTGTCAGCCGTACCTAACCAGCGTACTTGCCAACCTTTTTTGGCTAATTCTTTTGCAACTGCTAACGCCGGGAATACATGTCCGCCCGTGCCGCCAGCCATCACCAATAATTTAGGTGCATCAGTCATATTAGGGCTCACTTTTTTACTCTCCCTTGCACCGCTTGCGTTAAACTTAACCGCCGTTCATGATCAATTCGTATCAGTAACATTACCGCTGCCGTCATGACCCATAAACTACTACCGCCATAACTAATAAAGGGCAGCGTCAGACCTTTAGTGGGCAACATACCAATACTGGCCCCCACATTGACTACTGTCTGAAAACAAATCCATATACCAATGCCATATGCTAAATAACTTTCGAATGGGCGCTGAATACTCAAACACAAATTACCCAATCGGATCGCTCTAAACGATACAAAAAACAGCACAGTTAATACGCAAACAATACCAACAAAACCAAGTTCTTCACCAATAACAGCAAAGATAAAATCTGTATGTGCCTCTGGTAAATACGACAGTTTTTGAATACTGTTACCCAAACCTTGCCCAAAAATATCACCACGACCATAAGCCATCAGTGACTGAGTTAGCTGGTAACCACTCCCAAAGGGATCTTCCCATGGGTCTAAAAATGACGTCACCCGTCGCATTCGATAAGGCTCAAACACCACTAAAAAAACAAACATGGCGATACCGAGAAATATCAGTACCAAAAAGTCCATGATTCGTGCTCCTGCCAAAAATAACAGGCTGACAGTACAGACGAAAAGTACGACGACAGTACCTAAATCTGGTTGAGCAAGAATCAAAAAAGCAAACAGTAAAAAGACAAAAATAGGTTTATAGAACCCCTTACTGTTTTCTCTTAACTCACCATGACGACGAACTAAGTACCCCGCCATGTAAATAATAAAAACAAACTTGGCTATCTCAGCGACCTGTATTCTCACAGGCCCAATCGCTAACCAGCGGGTAGCCCCATTGACTGTGGTTCCCACCACTAATACAGCTACCAGTAATAGCAACACCAACAACACTAAATATGCGCTGTAACGCTCCCAAAACTTCAGCTCAATATTGAGTACGGCATAAGCGATCACACCACATCCCATTAAATACGCTACGTGGCGATATATAAAATGAAACGGGTTCTCTGTCAGTTTCTGCGCTTCAGGCATAGACGCTGACATCACCATCACAAAGCCAAATGTAATTAACCCTGCAACAGCCAAAAATAAACTACGGTCATAAAGCTGATCACTGGGTGTGGTTTCAGACAGAATGTTTGCCCAAGGCCTTTTTAGGACTTGTTGGAATAAGCTAAGTTGTTGCTCACCCCTCGCCATCTTCAATCTGCTCCACTAATTGTTTAAAGTGATCACCTCTATCCATGAAGTTCTTGTACATATCAGTACTTGCACAAGCTGGCGAAAGTAGCACGATATCGCCAGAAAAAGTGATCTCAACAGCTTTCGCGACGGCCTCTTCCAAGTTATTCACTTCAATACTTTCAGCTTTTAACTGCGCAATTTTGCTTCCGTCTTTGCCAAAGGTAATCACTTGAGTAACATTGGTCAGTGATTTTTCAAGCTCTTTAAAATCTGCACCTTTGCCTTCACCGCCAGCAATTAAAATGAGGTCGCCCAAGTGATCGCTTAGTCCGTTTAAGGCTGCAACCGTAGCACCAACATTGGTGGCTTTTGAGTCATTAATGTACGTGACACCTTGTTTCAACCCGACTAATTCACAACGGTGCGCAAGCCCACTGAAATGTGAGGCAATCTCGATCATCACATTCTTATCAATACCGCAGGCATCAGCCAATGCCATCGCCGCCAGTAAGTTTGCCTGATTGTGGCTACCAATTAAGCTCACCTCATGCAAATTCATAATCTCACTTTCACCATGCAAGATTTTGCCGTCAGCTAAGCCCCATTCGTCACCTTCAGGTACACTTAAACCAAACGTATTTTGGTTTGTTGGCTCATCTGGATAAGTTAACGCATCATCACGATTAAACATCACGAAGCGGCTTTGCTGATATAAGCGCAGCTTAGCGGCGCGATACGAATGAATATCGTGATATCTGTCCATATGATCTTCACTGATATTCAAACAAGTCGCTGCAATGCATTGCAAGCTATGGGTTGTTTCTAGCTGAAAGCTTGATAGCTCTAGTACAAAGAATTCAGCATCTGTAGCCAGTAAGTCCAAAACAGGAATACCAATATTGCCACCAACTGCGACTTTTTTACCTGCAGTATTGAGCATGTCATACACTAAGGTAGTCACTGTTGTTTTACCGTTTGAACCAGTAATAGCGACAACACAAGGCGGTCTATCTGCTATTGCTTGAGCGAATAGCTCAACATCACCTATAACCTCAATTCCCATATCCATAGCAGCACGGATTTCAGGCGTGTCGATAGGAATACCCGGACTCACAATAATTTGCTTAGCTTGCACTAAGTATCGGCAAACAAAGCCACCGGTTAATAACTCAACATCAGGAAACTCCTGCGCTAACGTATCTTGACCTGGTGGTGTACGCCTACTATCCATCACCAATGGTGTTATTCCTTGAGACATCAAATAACGAACCACAGATAACCCTGTCGCCCCAAGTCCCAAAACAATATGTGAATAGCTTGATTGCATTGCTAACTACCTTAACTTAAGGGTTGCCAGTCCTAGCATGACTAGGAACAATGAAATAATCCAAAAGCGAACGATCACTCTTGGCTCTGGCCAACCTTTTAATTCGTAATGATGGTGAATTGGCGCCATTCTGAATATACGTTGTCCGCGCAATTTGTATGAACCAACTTGTAAAATCACCGACACAGTTTCCATCACGAAAACACCGCCCATGATCACCAATAACACTTCTTGTCGCACTAATACCGCAATAGCACCTAAGCCTGCGCCTAGCGCTAACGAGCCAACGTCGCCCATAAAAACTTGTGCAGGGTATGTGTTAAACCATAAAAAACCTAAACCAGCTCCAACAATTGCCGTACATACAATCACCAGCTCACCCGCATCGGGTAAATGTGGAATATGTAAATAATTAGCAAATTGCGCGTGGCCAGATAAGTAAGCAATCAGTGCAAAAGCGCCTGCTACCATCACTGTTGGCATGATCGCTAAACCATCAAGTCCATCTGTTAAGTTAACGGCATTACTCGCCCCAACAATCGTGAAGTAAACCAACACGATATAAAGCAGACCAAGTTGCGGCATTACATCTTTAAAAAACGGGACAACTAATTGCGTTTCACCAGGAATTGATGCCGAGCTATACAAATAAAACGCAACGACCAAGGCTGCGATAGATTGCGAAGCATATTTCCAACGTGCAATAAGACCTTTGGAATCCTTTTTAACCACTTTTAGATAGTCATCAAGAAAGCCAATACCGCCAAATGTTCCAAGTACAAATAACATGACAATGACGTATCGATTCGATAGGTCACCCCACAATAAAACACTGACAAAAATACCAGCAAGTATCAGTAAACCACCCATTGTAGGTGTTCCACGCTTACTAAAATGTGATTCAGGGCCATCATTTCTGACAACTTGACCAATTTGCATCAACTGCAATCGCTCAATCAGTTTCGGACCAAACCATAAACTAAAGATAAGACCTGTCATCAGGCCAAGAATGGCTCTAAAAGTCACATATGAAAAAACATTAAACCCACTGTAAAACTGGGTTAAATACTCAGCTAAATAAGCCAGCATCTAAACAAACTCCCCACGCCTATTGGCTTCTAACAACTCTTCGACTACAGTTTCCATCGCTGCACTTCGAGAACCTTTTACTAAAATGGTTACCTCACCAGGTAACTGATTTATTTTTTCAATTAACGCTTTTGCTAAGGATTTAGTATCCTCATAATGCTCGCTTCCAAACGCTTTACTTGTTGATTCAGTCAGTTGACCACAACAAAACAAGGCATCGATGTCAGCTTTTTTGGCCTGTTTACCAACTTCCGCATGCAAAAGGGCGCTATTGTCACCTAATTCACCTAAATCTCCCAGCACTAAACACTGAAAACCTCGAGTTTGTTTAAGCCAATTCATTGCGGCATCGACAGAAGTTGGGTTAGCGTTATAACTATCATCAACTAATAATACTCTGCCTAAGTTATGCGGCACCATTCTCCCTTTCACTGGTGACAACTGGCTGAGCCCTGTCACAATGTCAGAAACGGGGATGTTAAGCGCAATACAAATAGCGGTAGCAGCTAAAGCATTACTGACTTGGTGCAAGCCTGCTAATGGAAGATGTACAAGGTGTGATTTTCCAAGGTACTCTAAGCTAAATTGATAACATCCGCTGTTATCAGCGACGATATCTAACGCCTTAATATCAGCTTCATTCTCTGCTGATATCGAAAACTTAAGTTGCGTAAATTCGGCAGTTTTATCCATCATAAATGGTGAGAATTGATCGTCAGCATTTATGATTGCTACGCCATCTTTTTGTAAATGATTGAAGATTTCAGACTTGGCCTTAGCAACACCTTCAATCGAGCCAAAACCTTCAAGATGAGCACGGCCAACATTATTGACTAACGCCACCTGAGGCGTCACTAAAGATGAAGTATAATTAATTTCACCCAGATGATTTGCCCCTAACTCAAACACACCAAATTCATGTTGATGCTCTAACCTAAGTAAGGTTAACGGCACACCAATTTCATTATTAAAATTTCCCGCTGTGTAAAGCACGTTATGGTGCTGCGATAAAATCGTCGCAACCATTTCTTTCACAGTCGTTTTACCATTTGACCCAGTTAATGCTACCGCAATTGGCGACACTTGTTGACGAACATACGCACCGATAGCGCCCATTGCCTTTTGCGTGTTACTCACAATTAATTGAGGTACATTATTAACAGCAAGTTCATGCTCGACTAATAACGCTTGCGCACCATTTTCAATCGCGGTTGGCGCAAATTGATGCCCATCAAAACGCAGGCCTTTTAATGCAACAAATAAACTGCTTTCAGCCATCTTACGGCTGTCGCTTGTGACATCATTAATTTCTATGTCAGCGCCGACTAACGTGGCATTTAACTCACGTGCTAAGTCGGATAATTGAATAGGGATCATAGGCGCCCCTTTTGTTCGCTTACACTGGTGGTCATAGTGTCACAGCCCGTTAATTGCATAGCTAGCGCACGCTCATCATAATCAATTCTTTTACCCGACACTTCTTGATAGGTCTCATGCCCCTTACCTGCTAGCAAAACAATGTCACCTGCTTTCGCTAATGTAGCGACTTTCTTAATGGCTGTGATTCTGTCAATTTCTGTCAAAGCAAGCTCGGGCTTATTTAGACCAGCGACAACATCATTGATAATGGTCATAGGGTCTTCACTACGCGCATTATCACTTGTCACCATGACCTTATCTGCGTAATGCTCAGCCGCTTGAGCCATTAATGGTCGCTTACCTGTATCTCTATCACCACCGCAACCAAAAACACACCACAAAGTACCATGACAATGGATTCTTAATGCTTTTAACGCTTGCTCAATAGCATCTGGCGTATGGGCGTAATCAACGACCAAAGTGGGGCCATCTTGCTGATTAAAGCGCTCCATACGCCCCGCAACTGGGGTGAGCAATGGCACAAGCTCCAATAACTCATTCATTGAGTCACGATTAGGGCTAGATTGCTGTAAGAAAAGTGCGCTTATCGCTGCAACAAGATTTGATAAGTTAAAATCACCAAGCAGTGGCGATGTTAACTTAGCTTTAACTAATGCTGATTGCTGATCATTGACATTTGAAGGGTAATAAAAGTCGCAATTAACACCTGCATCATTAAACTGCATATTATCCGTATAAAACCGCGCTAATTGCTGCGTTTCAATATCTTGTGAAGTCACAGGTGCTTTTGTACTAAAGCCAAACATAGTGTGGGAATCGAATTCAGCATACCATTGCGAGCCAACGGCATCGTCTAAGTTGAGTAAGCCATGCTTAACACATGGAAAGGTGAATAAACGCTTTTTGGCTGCGCCGTACGCATCCATGTCACCATGATAATCTAAATGGTCACGGCTAAGATTAGTAAACACTGCCGTATCAAAAGGAACGGCCTCCACTCGGCCTTGTACCAGGCCATGACTAGATACTTCAATGGCACACGCTGACACATTTTGCTGCTGAAAAGCACTAATTTGCTCAATTATTGTTATCGCATCAGCCGTGGTATTACCGCTATCAACTAACTGTCCCCACACACCATTGCCTAGTGTACCCATCACCGCAGCTTTTTGCTGTTTGAGGGTAACGAGCTGTGCAATTAGCTGGCTAACTGATGTTTTACCATTTGTTCCAGTTACGCCAATAATTGACATTGCTTGCCCTTGAACCGGGTAAAGCTGTGCTGCGACTGCCGATAACTGACGACTTAACTGAAAAAAGTAGACTAATACTGCGCCAGTATCATGATGTTCAACTTTGCCATGTTCATCCGGATTATCGGTATGAATAAGCGCACCTATCGCACCAGAGTCTATGGATTTATCAATAAATTGACGGCCATCAACTTGATGGCCTGGTAATGCAACAAACAAACTGCCTGGTTTAATTTGACGACTATCTAATGTCATCGAGGCCACGACCTCACGACCGGCATAATGAAACCAAGGAGCAAGCAAATCACTAAGAAGCATTATTCAGCCCTCCTAGCAATGGCAGCTAATTCCACTTTTTCTTTCTCATTCAATGGCTCTACGTTGAGCATCTGTAATGCTCCAGACATGATTTTTGCAAATGCTGGGCCTGCAACATCACCACCATGGTAACGATCGCCTTTTGGCTCGTTAACCACGATAGATATCGCTAAGCGAGGGTTATGAACTGGCGCGACACCGGCAAATAGCGACACATAATCATCACCATAACCACCAGCAATTGATTTACGACTGGTTCCTGTTTTACCTGCAATTGGATAGCCATCAATATGCGCCTGGGTCGCAGTGCCACCCTTTTCAGTCACACCCAGCATCATTTCCATGACATCTTTGGCTGTTTGCTCAGAAATAACCTGCTCACCACGAGGGGCTTGCTTGAGTTTTAACACCGAAACAGGATAAAGCACACCGCCGCTTCCTAGGGTGGCATACATTCGTGCTAACTGTAGTGGCGTAGCGGTTAAGCCGTAACCGTATGAAAGAGTGGCTCTTTCAAAATCAGACCAGCGGCGACGATCATGAATCAATCCGGCACTTTCACCCGCGAGATTAATGCCAGAATAATTACCTAACCCCATTGACTGGTATGTACCCAATAACTCTTGCACTGGCATAGATAGCGATACCTTACTGATACCTACGTTACTGGATTTCACTAAGATTTTATCTAAAGTCATGTCGCCATAATTTATCGGGTCACGTACCTGACGACCACCCACTCGCATCCAGCCCGGTGAGGTTTTAATTAAATCATTACGTTCAATTGTGCCAGCCTCTAATGCTGCAGCAACCACAAACGGTTTTACTGTTGAACCAGGCTCAAACGTATCGGTTAATGCACGGTTACGCATTCGATATGATTGTAGGTTTTCTCGAGAATTAGGATTGTAAGATGGTGTATTCACCATCGCTAACACTTCACCAGTATGAACATCAAGCACCACCACTGAACCTGACGTTGCTTGGTTAATTTCTGTTGTGCGTTTTAATTCACGGTAAGCAAGTTGTTGAATTCGCTGGTCAATACTCAACACTAAATCATTTGAGCTTTCACCCTCTTCAACAATATCTAGACGTTGGACGACTTTACCATCTCGAGATTTACGTACTTTTTGCTTAGAAGGCGTGCCTGTAAGCCAGCTATCGTAAGCATTTTCAATACCTTCAATGCCAACATCATCAATATTCGTCAAACCAACTAATTGCGCTGCAGTTTCACCAGCAGGATAGTAACGACGAGATTCGGATTTTAAATAAATACCAGCAATTTTTAGCTGCTTAATATATTCAGCAACTGCAGGAGTCACTTGACGTTTTAAATAGATAAAGCGGCGTTTAGGATCTCGCTGCACTTTGCCTACAATGCTTTCAACAGGTAAATGCAATACATCTGCAAGGGCTTGCCAGCGGCGCATATCTTTAAATGCTTCTTTGTCGTGCGACACTTTAGGGTCTGCCCACACTGCACGCACAGGCACACTCACCGCAAGCATTTCGCCGTTACGGTCAGTGATTAAGCCACGTTGCACTTGGTTACTGCTGGTACGAAGGGTTCGCATATCACTTTCGTGACGCAATTTATCTGGTTCAATAATCTGAATGTAAGCCGCTCGAGCAATCAAGGCCGTAAATAAAAGCAAAACAAAGCCTACCACTACGAATAATCGCCATGGAATTAACTCTGGATTTAACTTACGTTTTGCTTGTCTGCTCATTTTACTGACTCAATCATTCCTTTTCTGTTATTGCAGCCTGATAACCACTTCTTCTTTAGGTAAGGGTCGAACCATTTTTAAATCTTTAGTAGCAATACGAGTAACACGGCTATGCTCAGACTTAGATTGCTCTTCGAGTAACAAATTGCGCCACTCGATATCTAAACGATCCCGCTCTTGTAAAAGCTGATCTAACTGCGAGGTCAACTTACGCGTGGCATGGCTGGTATAAACCACCCCTACCGCATTGGCTAACACCACCATCGACAATAATAAAATCCACTTATGTCGCCAGATATCGGCAATCACAATGCGTGATAATTTTATTGATGATTGTCCCAAATTAACCTCTTTATGATGTCGCTGTGCTCAATAATTAATAATCAAGACGTTGAGCAACGCGTAACACCGAGCTTCGTGCTCGTGGATTCTGCTCAATTTCAACATCCGACGGCTTCATTGCTTTGCCAATCGCTTTTAGCTTTCTCGATTTATTTATTTCCGCTTCTGTTATCGGTAGCCCGTGTGGCACGCTTTCACCTTGGCTATTTTTACGAATAAAACGTTTTACCATTCTGTCTTCTAAAGAATGGAAACTGATCACCGATAAGCGGCCTTCTGGCGCCAATACTGAAACTGCGCCTTCTAACGCTTGCTCAATTTGCTCAAGCTCACTGTTGATATAAATACGAATAGCTTGAAAAACACGTGTCGCTGGATGCTTATTACGCTCTTTATTTTTAGTAATTCGAGCAATTAGATCGGCTAAATCTTTTGTGCGTAAAAAAGGAGTTTCTTCACGGTCAGCAGCAATACATCGGGCAATATGACGCGCATTTTTCTCTTCGCCGTAGGTTTTAAAAACCCAAGCCATATCTTCAATTTCTGCTTTAGCGATCCACTCAGCAGCCGTTTGACCTTGGCTGTTATCCATTCGCATATCTAGTGGACCATCGCGTAGAAAACTAAAACCACGTTCAGCATCATCCAACTGAGGCGATGACACACCTAAGTCCAATAACACACCATCAATTTTGCCTTTAAGCCCGAGCTCAGTAACGTAGTCAGCCAATTGGCCAAAACCTCCGTGAACAATCTGAAAGCGAGGGTCATCAGCAAATTGCTTAGCCGCTTCAATAGCTTGGGGATCACGATCGATCGCAATTAGACGTCCATTGTCACCAAGTTGACTTAATACATGCCTAGAATGACCACCACGCCCAAAAGTGCCATCAATATAGATGCCATCTTCATGGATATTTAAACCATCAACGGTTTCTTTTAGTAGTACAGATAAATGGGCAAATTCTTGGCTCATTAGACTCTTCTTAATTGGGTTATTTATAATGAAAAATTAGCTAATCTTTCATGGTTTGCGAGATCTTCTGCTTGAATCAACTCATGGCTTTCATCCATCTGTTGTTGCCAAGCAGCTTCATCCCATAATTCAAATTTATTGAGTAGACCCACCA
The DNA here is from genome assembly GCF_001401775.1 of Shewanella sp. P1-14-1. Taxonomy (NCBI): domain Bacteria; kingdom Pseudomonadati; phylum Pseudomonadota; class Gammaproteobacteria; order Alteromonadales; family Shewanellaceae; genus Shewanella; species Shewanella sp. P1-14-1. Next base: position 21,208 of record NZ_LKTL01000018.1, read on the forward strand.
ACATCGTTTTCTTTTGCAAGCTGGCGTATTGTCTTAATGCAGGTGGAACAAGCGCACGTCCATTGCCATCCAACTCACATTCGTGAGCGTGACCGAGTAATCTACGTTTCATAGAACGTTCGACTTTATCTGTGTCAGACAATTGTAATAACTTGGCTTCAATCAACTCCCATTCATGGATCGGATAGATCAGTAAGCAGTGTGATTGAATATCAACGGTGATAACCACAATGCCTTCGTGCTCGGCGCGCAAGGATTCTCGGTATCGCATTGGAATAGCGATCCGTCCTTTTGCATCCATATTTATTGCACTGGCACCCCGAAACACGGTCATCAAATCCTATAATTTGTTATTAAATTTCCCACAAATATCCACAATTCCCCACAACCCTTAAGTTTAGGGACACAACACAAGTATTGTCAAGGGATGACAACATTAATTAAATCCAGTTCTGAAGCGGGTTCGCAGCAAATTTTAATTAATGATAAGCGAGTGGATAAAAGTGGTTTTTAGATGGGTAAATGAACGAAACCATAGACATAACAGCGTTCATCTCAGTAAAGAATGTGGGGGATTTGATCCAAATTGTGACCATTTTCATATAAAAATAACAAATAGGGTCGATCTTACAGGCAAAATAAAAATAAAAATCCACCGAAAACATGATGTCGATAACTGACTGGCAATAATGATTGCCGTTAACCAGCACATTTTGTTCTATTGAATGATATATAAAACAGAGCAGCACATGTGAGTCAAAAATGACCATTGCGTATAAGCAAAAGGGAAAATACCAAGAAAGATGAAACAAAGTTATACTTAAATTGTCTAAATACTAACCAAAGATTGCCGATATAGTATATGAATCGACTTAGATCCATCATTTATCGACAACCATGAGGAGGCCATCATGAGCTTAGACACCATATATGCCATAACAGCAACACCACCAAAGCAAGTGGGTAGTTTTAAACGAGATGTCAAAAAGGTAAGCAACAGTAATGCCTTAGATGCTGATAGTCATGAAGCGCCGCAATCGCAATTGCCACCAAACACATCAACCCCAAATGCAGCTATATCACGTCCTAATACAAACCAAGCTCAACCCGCAGATACTAAATCACCTGCAAGACATATCGATATAGAAGTGTAAACTTCACCATTAAACTGTTTGTTGGACAGCTTTTTTCCAACCTGAATATAAACGATTGCGTACATCAGTTTCCATCGATGCAAAGAACGTTTTATCGGCCGCTGCGATATTATTAAGTTCAGCAGTTGATTGCCAAAAACCAACAGCAAGCCCAGCCAAAAATGCAGCCCCCATCGCCGTAGTTTCTGTAACCTGAGGTCGAATCACATCCACATCACTAATATCAGCTTGAAACTGCATTAAGAAATCGTTTGCAACTGCACCGCCATCGACGCGAACTTGAGTCAACGGGACTCCCGAATCTTGGCTCATCGCTGCAAGTAAATCTTGGCTTTGATAGGCTATCGCTTCTAATGCTGCACGGATGATATGACTGCGGTTAACGCCACGAGTCAGACCGACAATCGCGCCACGAGCATCAGGTTCCCAATAAGGTGCTCCTAAACCAACAAATGCAGGTACCAAATACACTCCATTGGTATCTTCCACTTTATTAGCAAAATATTCCGTGTCTTGTGCATCCTGAATCAAGCCCATTTCATCACGAAGCCATTGGATCACAGCACCGCCCATAAACACTGAGCCTTCTAATGCATAGTTTACCGATAAGTCTCCACCAATTGCTACAGTGGTTAATAAGCCATGAGTTGATGATACGGCTTTCTGGCCTGTATTCATTAATAAGAAACAACCTGTGCCATAAGTATTTTTTGCCATTCCTGGCTCAAAACAAAGCTGACCAAATAACGCAGATTGCTGATCTCCCGCCATACCAGCAACGGCAATCTCACCACCAGCAATCGTGGTTGTGCCATAAACAGCACAAGAAGGTTTCACTTCTGGCAGCATTGCCCTTGGAATATCAAACGCTTTTAACAGTTTTTCGTCCCATTGCTGCTGATGGATATTAAACAACATCGTCCGTGACGCATTAGTCGGCTCGGTTACATGCACTTTACCTTGAGTCAACTTCCACACTAGCCAAGTATCTATTGTGCCAAACAACAAATTTCCCGCTTGGGCTTCTTCACGCGCACCTTCAACATTATCCAAAATCCACTTAATTTTACTGGCAGAAAAATAAGGGTCGAGTACTAAACCTGTGGCAAACTTAATATCCTCCTCTAACCCATCCGCTTTAAACTGCTGACATATGGCTTGACTACGACGGCATTGCCAAACAATGGCATTGTATATTGGCTTACCAGTGCGTTTATCCCACACCACTGTTGTTTCACGTTGATTTGTGATGCCAATTGATGCCACTTCATCAGCGCTAATACTCGCCCTTGCTAAGACTTCGATTAATGACGAACTTTGCGACGACCAAATCTCCATCGGATCGTGTTCTACCCACCCAGCTTGAGGATATATCTGAGAAAACTCTCTTTGCGCCACAGCAACCATATTGGCATTGTGATCGAATACAATCGCCCTAGAACTTGTCGTACCTTGATCGAGCGCAATAACATATTTCTTAGAAGTCATTATCTACCTATAGATTGTCAGCAGTGTTATTTTAAAAAGTGTTCTGCACGCTTGCGCTATATAACACTGTAAAAATTATCTTTACTAAGTTAAGACGGATAATCACCGATCTCAAGTCCGTTACACTCACAATGAGAATAATTGTGCTGTAAGCTATATTTAGCCTACAAAAAAGCCCCGCGAGTGCGAGGCTTTTTCAATGTAATCTACAGTTTCAAATTACATTTTATAGCTTAATTGAATACCAGCTAACCAAACATCAGCTTCAACATCACCGCTATAATTAACTGATGCTAAACCCAGTAGGTCTTGAGTTTCGTCAATTGGCGCGTCCCCCACACCTTTGATGTAGGTCAAAGCAAAATCAACCGTTAAGTTTTTCGTTGCTTGATATCCTGCACCAGCACTGAACCATAAGCGATCTGAATCTGGAATTGTTGTTGAACGGTATTCGTCTTGCGCAGCACCTTGATCTAGTGCCATACCGCCACGAACTAACCACTTGTCGTTAAGTTGGTATGTTGTACCGACAGCAAAACGCCAGTTATCTTTGAAGTTCTCTTCTTTAACTAAATCAGACTCCAATGGTAAACCCGTTGTTGAGTCAATTGGTTTAGTTTCGCCAGGGAAGTATGCTACTAACTCATCAAAAACACTCCACTGAGTCCAGTTTACACTTGCATGCATTGCCCAGTTTTCAGTTAATTGGTGATGTGAAGCTAACTCAGCAAATGCAGGTAACTCAATCGGTAAGTAGCCTTCAATGTGCACATCTTGACCGCCATCGTACAATAAGCCAGATGCAAAGCCATCTAACTCAAGTTCAACGCCACTGTGATAAGCAAAGCCTAAACGATGCGCTTCATTGATCTGCCAGCTTGTGCCTAATTGCCAACCTAAGGTAATATCATCACCTTCCATATACTTAAGGCTCGCACCTGCATCAGGAAGTTGAGGGGCAAGAGCAGGAACGGCTTGTTTCACGCCATCAATCCAACCCGGCATAGATGCGCCAACATGGCCTTCACCATACACCACACGTAATCCGGCACCGACACTGAATGCTTCATTAACTTTATAAGCAATATTCGGGTTAAACTCGACAGTTGTAATCCCAGTTTCATTACCGAATAAAGACGCTGGATGGGTTGCATCAAGCTCTGTCGCTAAACCGTAATTTGAGTTAACCGCTAAACCCCAAGTCCAGTTGTCATTCAACTGATTAGAGTAATAAAAGTTAGGCACAACCGCACTATCAGCAAAATCAGTAGCATCCGCTGCAATAATGACAGGATCAGGACCTAATATTGGAGAAGAAATACTGACGTCACCTACAACATCAACATTTGGCATGATGTAAATCGCACCTGCTGAAAGTTGACGACCTTCAAGGTAAGTTAACATTGCAGGGTTTCTTGCTTGAGCCGAAGCATTATCTGCCATTGCCGCTTCACCAGCAAAAGCACGGCCTAAACCCGTTGATGAGTATTCCGCTAACTGAAAACCAGCTGCATTCACTTGAGTCGTTGCCCCGAAAAGCATGGCACTTACTGCCACAGTCAATAGTGTCTTTTTCATTATTAGTCTCTGTTTGTAGCAAATCTAATGTTTGCTTAATCTCTTACATCATTAGAGCAATTGCTCAATTTGAAATCGCGGCAAGTTTACTGATGCAGAATAAATTTACAAGCCAAAGCCTTAAAACAGAGTAAATAACTACAAAACCAGTAACAGAAAACATCTTTAGTGACACAGCTCACAACAAAAACGCCCTCTCAGAGACGTTTTTTAAAAAATACTCGCTAAGAGCCAATAGAAAAATATCAAATAGAATAATAAAAACTTAAATATCAATCAGATAACAAAAATATATTACTGGACGCAAGTGTTCCCAAAAAAGCAGTGAGTTTCACTACCTTTGTGTAAAACAATGAAAGATAAAAAGACAAAACCTTAAAAATCAGACTATTAAGCCAATATAATTTATATCAATCAATAAAAAAGCCCTTACTTATCATAGTAAGGGCTTTAACTAATATAAACTTGGTACAAGTGTAAGCCTAAATGTTAATTTTAAGCCCAATAGCAACAATTTGATTAAACCTGTTTAAAATTACGTCGCTAATCGCAGACATATTGTCATGGCGATTAACGACGCCAAGCAGGTATATTCGCCTCGTAGTCCGTAATTGCCTGTGCATATTCTAAGGTTAAGCCAATTGCATCCAAGCCGTTTAATAGCTTATGTCTCGCTGATTCAGCAATCGAAAAATCGAAAACACTCCCAGTTGGTGAGGTCACCGTTAACGACACTAAATCAACGGTAATATTCGCACCTTCACTGGCCTCAACCTCTGCCATCAATTGATTGACTTGCTCGTGAGTTAACTTAACTGGCAATAAACCATTATTGATCGAGTTGCCATAAAAAATGTCAGCAAAAGTGGGCGCAATGACCACACGCAAACCAAAATCGGCTAACGCCCATGGTGCGTGTTCACGACTAGAACCACAGCCAAAATTTTCTTGAGCTAATAAAATCGACGCACCTTTATAACGAGGTAAATTTAATGAAAAATCTGGATTATCTTGCTCACCCGCTTCATCTAAATAACGCCAATCATGGAATAAATGTACCCCAAAGCCATCCCTTGTCACTTTTGATAAGAATTGCTTAGGAATTATTTGGTCAGTGTCGATATTCGCACTATCAATCGCAACCGCTAGACCAGTATGTTGAGTAAAAGCTTGCATCTGTTTCTCTCTTCTAGTGGTAATGGATTAATAAGGCTTACGAATATCAACAAAATGACCAGCAATAGCTGCTGCAGCTGCCATTGCAGGGCTCACCAAATGTGTTCGACTGCCACGGCCTTGGCGGCCTTCAAAATTACGATTACTGGTCGATGCGCAGCGATCGCCAGCTTCTAATCGATCATCATTCATTGCTAAACACATAGAGCAACCCGGTAAGCGCCACTCAAAACCAGCATCAAGGAAGACTTTATCTAACCCTTCTGCTTCTGCCTGTAATTTAACTTGTCCAGAACCTGGAACCACAATCGCAGTGACGCCATCAGCGACTTTACGGTTTTTAGCATGGTGCGCAGCTGCACGTAAGTCTTCGATACGAGAGTTAGTACACGAACCAATAAAGACTTTATTAATCGGAATATCAACCATTTTGGTACCAGAAGTTAGGCCAATATATTCAAGGGCTTTTTCCATGCTACTACGCACTGTCGCATTTGGCTCGCTCGCTGGATTTGGCACTTCTGCATCAATCGGAACCACTTGACCTGGATTTGTTCCCCAAGTTAATTGTGGTGCAATATCGGCAGCGTCTAAAATCACTTCTGCATCAAAGCTTGCATCTGGATCGGTTTTTAACGCAGTCCAATCCGCAACGGCTTGCTGCCAGTCATCGCCTTTAGGAGAAAACTCACGCCCTTCAAGATAGCCGAATGTGGTTTGATCAGGCGCAACCATGCCTGCTTTAGCGCCCATTTCAATGGCCATGTTACATAATGTCATGCGGCCTTCCATTGATAGCGCTTCGATAGCGTCACCACAGAACTCAACGACATAACCAGTACCGCCATCCATGCCTAAACGACCAATGATGGCTAACACAATATCTTTTGCTGTAATGCCTTCAGCGACATGACCACGTACTTCCACTTTCATGGTTTTCGCTTTCAGCTGACGCATAGTTTGGGTTGCTAACACATGCTCAACTTCTGAGGTACCAATACCAAATGCCAACGCCCCAAATGCCCCATGTGTCGCCGTATGCGAGTCGCCACAAACAATGACAGTGCCAGGTAGTGTAATGCCTAATTCTGGTCCCATTACATGAACAATACCTTGGTTAGGATGGTGAATATCATAAAGCTTAACGCCAAATTCTTTACAGTTTTGCGCTAATGTCTCTACTTGAATACGTGCCATTGGACTCATCGCATCTAAGCTCGCGCTCAATGTTGAGATATTATGATCCATAGTTGCAAAGGTTTTTTCAGGTGCGCGGAGTTTACGCCCTGCGGTTTTTAAACCACTGAAGGCCTGCGGTGATGTCACCTCGTGAACCAAATGGCGATCCACATAGATAATCGGCGCCTCTGCTTCTGGCGATGCCAGTACATGGGCATCCCACACTTTTTCATACAGAGTCTGAGCACCACTTGCTTGAGTTGCCATTACACACCTTCCTTAACAGCATTAGCGATAAAATCGCCCATTTCTGACGTTGTTTTAGCATTTTGGCGTTCATCAGCACTTAATAACTCGCCCGTTAAATAACCTTCAGACAAGGCTTTACTTACCGCACGCTCTATCGCACTCGCGGCTTCTTCAAGCTTTAAACTATGACGCAGCAATAAGGCAGCTGATAAAATTTGTGCCACTGGATTGGCAATACCTTGGCCGGCAATATCTGGTGCACTGCCACCAGCAGGTTCATACATACCAAAACCACTGCTATTTAAACTCGCAGATGACAATAGCCCCATAGAGCCAGTCAACATGGCAATTTCGTCAGAAATAATATCGCCAAATAAGTTTGAACATAACATGACGTCAAATTCATTCGGACGACGTAACAATTGCATTGTCGCGTTATCAATATAGATATGCTCAAGCTCTACATCTGGGAAATCTTTAGCGACACCTTCAACAACTTCTCGCCATAATACTGAACAAGCCAGAACGTTAGCCTTATCGACTGATGTCACTTTTTTACTTCTGCCTTGAGCAGCTTCAAAAGCAATGCGAGCTATGCGCTCAATCTCGCGGCGGCTATAGCGCATCGTATCAAACGCTTCTTCATCAGCGCCTTCACCTTGGCGCCCTTTTGGCTTACCAAAGTAAATACCACCCGTTAACTCACGGACACATAACACATCAAAACCACGTGATGAGATATCACTGCGCAGCGGTGACATATGTTCAAGTCCTGTATGCAACTTGGCAGGACGTAAATTACAGAACAAATCAAAATGACCACGAAGCGGTAACAACGCGCCACGTTCAGGTTGATCATTAGGGGCTAGATGTTCCCATTTAGGGCCACCAACACTACCAAACAATACGGCATCTGCAGCTTCACAACCTTTCAAAGTTGATTCTGGTAACGGGCAACCATGGTTATCAATGGCAATACCACCAACATCGTACTCAGCATATTCAATATTTAGTGCAAATCTGGCTTCAACTTCTTTTAGCACTTTGCGTGCTTCAGCCATTACTTCAGGACCAATACCATCCCCTGCTAATACTGCTACTTGATAACTCATACTCCACCTAACTCCCTATCTTTATGAATCTGTTGTTTAAAATCAGCTACTTTATCTGCACGATAAATTAAGTTCATCACATGAACGAGCGCCTGTGCTGAGGATTCAACAACGTCTGTTGCTAACCCTAGACCATGGAAAGTTTGCTGATTGTATTCTGCGGTAATATCAACTTGGCCTAAGGCATTTTGACCTTCACCTTTCGCACCTAATTTGTAGTTGGTAATATTGATGGTGCGGTCTGTTGCTCTTGCAATGGCATTGTACGCAGCATCAACAGGACCATTACCGGTCGCCGCTTCTGTCATCTCTTTACCATCCACCGTAATACGCACTGTGGCAGTTGCTACGCCTTCTGTAGAATCTGAATGCACCATCAAGTGTTGTAATGCGTAATGATCATCATCTTGAGATTGAGCTTCCATAAACACTAAGGCTTCTAGGTCATAATCAAATACTTGACCTTTCTTATCCGCTAAATTCAAAAATTGCTCGTAAAGGCTATCCATATCGTAATCGGATGCTTGGTAACCCATTTCTTCCATACGGTGCTTAATGACATGGCGGCCTGAGCGTGATGTCATATTTAAATTATTACGATTCAAACCAATGCTTTCTGGCGTCATGATCTCGTAAGTGTTTTTCGCTTTTAACATGCCATCTTGGTGAATGCCTGATGAATGAGAAAACGCATTGGTGCCCACGACAGCTTTGTTCGCTTGAATAGGCATATTACATAGCTGGCTCACCAATGAAGAGGTGCGATGGATCTCTTTTGCATTAATATTGCTTTCAAGCCCTAATAAACCTTTACGCGTCGATAGGATCATGGCGATTTCTTCTAATGAACAATTACCCGCTCGTTCGCCAATACCGTTTACAGTACATTCAATTTGACGAGCACCATGCTCAACAGCAGTAATAGAGTTAGCCACAGACAAACCTAAATCGTCATGACAATGCACTGAGATCACCGCTTGATCGATATTAGGTACACGATTAAATAGCGTTTGAATGATGCCACCGAACTCACTTGGCACGGTATAGCCCACGGTATCAGGAATATTAATGGTGCGAGCACCCGCTTTAATGGCTTGTTCAACCATACGGCATAGGTTATCAATAGGTGTTCGACCCGCATCTTCACACGAAAACTCAACATCATCAGTAAAACGGCGAGCATATTTAACGGCCCCAACAGCCATATCAAGCACGTCATCAAATGAACGTTTTAATTTGCTTTCAACGTGAATAGTCGATGTAGAAATAAAAGTATGAATACGGAACTGTTCAGCAACAGATAACGCTTGAGCTGCTGCATCAATGTCTTTTTCAAGAGCACGAGATAATGCACAAACACGGCTGTTTTTAATTGTTCTAGCAATGGTCTGCACTGATTCAAAATCACCTGGCGATGACACAGGAAACCCCACTTCCATAACATCAACACCCAAGCGCTCAAGCGCCAGAGCAATTTGCAGCTTTTCTTTAACCGTTAAACTTGCTGCTAACGCCTGCTCACCATCTCTCAATGTGGTATCAAATATTATGACTCTATTGGACATCAGTTTTCTCCATCGAACTTTGTTGTTCAGGTAAAAGTTTGTTCGGTTATCTAACAAATAACTGCGACGCCATTAAAAGTGTTTAGCAAGTCATTCGTCTATTTGTTTGTTCTAAAAATCAATTGGGTACAGAAACAAAAAACCCCGCGGCTGTTAGCGCGGGGTTTGTGAATGCAAGTAAACTTATTTAGCAAGTAACACAAAGGACTCCGCGCAAATTTTGCGTAAGAGAAGAAAGAGACCTAGGAGAATGTTACCACTATAAATATTCATTAAAGTTAACTAATTATTCTTAAATTAAAATGTTCTATACTGACTTTTTAACGTGACAAGCCTGCTGTGTCAACCCTATTTTATTCATCTTTTGTTCAATTATCCCTTAAAGCTAAATCAGACTCGACAGTCAATCTTCCCTAAAACAGTGTAGCGATAATGAAAAACCCAACGTAAACCTTGATATACGCTGATTCTAGGATTTATTTTCAAAAATAATTTGCATCAAACAACTAAGTATCATCACCAATAAAAAAGTGCATAAATTTTTTGAAGTGATTAAGCCATTTTTGTTATATCAGCCATGCGAATCAATACGCAGCCAGCAAACATTGAATATGGGACTAGCATAGTAACTGAATGAAATAGATCGTTCGTGATTAAAAACACCTGTTAATCATGTTTGCGCGATAACCTAATCAAAGCGGTTGCACACAAAGGAAGGCCATAACGAGAATGATGAAATCAAGCTAGTGAAATATAAGAGAGCTAAAATTAACGACAAACGAGAATTGAAGAAGTGAAGAACTGAGGAGGTGAAGAACCATCACGCTTTCATTACCTAGCATTAAAACGGCTCGCTAACATCCTTGATGATAACGCAATAAGCCTTGTACCAAAGATTAACTAGCTTTCGATTAAGTATTGGCTAATTTCATCCAAAAAGGCATTACCAAATCGGCTTAACTTACGCTCACCAACACCATTCACCGCTAACATTTCTCCGGCGCTCGTGGGTACCATTGCCGCCATTTCTGCTAATGTTGCGTCATTGAATACTAAATATGGCGGAACGTCATGCTCTTCGGCCAGCTCTCTTCGTAGTAATTTCAGGCGTGCAAAGAGCTTTCTGTCGTATTGCTGCGGCGCACGAGAGGCGCTACTGCGACGTTTAGTGGTCACTAATTGAATACGAGGCTCTGCAAGTTGCAATGTCACCTCGCCTTTTAACACGGCTCTTGCTGATTCGTTGAGCTTAACAGATGAACCACGGGTAATATCTTGTGAAGCCAGTCCAAGGTGAATGAGTTGACGTGTAACCGACAACCAATACTCATGGCTTTGCTCCTTGCCAATTCCCCAAGTGGATAACTTATTATGGCCACGATCCATCACATTGGCCGCTTTTGAGCCACGTAACACGTCAATGACCTGATTCACCCCAAAATGCTGGTTTAGTCTAAAGATACAAGACAAAACTTTTTTAGCATCTTCACTGCCATCATACTTTTTAGGCGGGTCAATACAGACATCGCAGTTACCACAAGGCTTATCAGCACTTTCATCAAAGTAATGCAGTAATACCTGACGGCGGCATGTTTGCGCTTCAGCAAACGCCGCCATGGTATTCATTTTATGGAACTCCACATCTTGTTGCGGACCTGGCTCAGATTGCTCAATTAAATGCTTCACGCGCCCAATATCAGCAGGGTCAAATAACATGTAAGCTTCAGCATCTAAGCCATCTCGTCCTGCTCGGCCTGTTTCTTGGTAGTAAGACTCCACGCTTTTCGGAATATCGTAATGCACTACAAAGCGGACATTGGATTTATTAATCCCCATGCCAAAGGCAACAGTTGCCACTACAATATCGATTTTATCTTTTAAAAATTTATCTTGAATATCAACACGTTCCTCTTGTGTCATACCCGCATGGTACGCAGCAGCGCTGAAGCCCTGCAGCTTGAGGCGATCAGCAACTTCATCAACACGGCGTCGACTACTGCAGTAGATAATGCCATTACTGCCTTTTTGCAGTTGTAAAAACTGCTTTAGCTGGTTAGCAGCATTGAGCTTTTCGACCACAGTGTAACGGATATTAGGTCGGTCAAAGCTAGATAATAAGCAAAATGGCGTGATATGAAGCCGCTGGCAAATACTCTCACGAGTTGCTTGATCAGCTGTAGCTGTTAACGCCATCAGTGGAATGTATGGAAATATCTGTTTTAACTGACCAAGGGCGGCATATTCAGGTCTAAAATCATGGCCCCATTGACTAATGCAATGCGCTTCATCAATGGCAAACAGAGATACCTGTAATTCATGTAAACGCTCAATAAAGTCAGGACGAAGTAAGCGCTCTGGCGATACATATAGCAGCTTAATGTCACCCTGATGCAAACGGCGTAGTATTGCCACCGTTTCTTCACGAGGTAAGGATGAGTTCAAATAAGCTGCCGCAACTCCAGATTGAGTTAAGCTGTCCACTTGATCTTTCATCAAAGAAATCAAAGGTGACACCACTACTGTCAACCCTGGCAGTAATAAAGCTGGCAGCTGATAACACATACTTTTACCGCCACCTGTGGGCATGATAACTAATGTGTCTTGGCCGTTTAACGTTTGCTCAATAATCTCACGCTGACCTTCTCTAAAGTCACGATAGCCAAATATCTGTTGTAAATGGTAGCCGAGTGCGTCCTGCTCCAATGTTGGAGTGGGAACTGAAATCTGCTGCGGCGGTGCTTCTACTGAACCTGAGATATGATTGTCCATCTTTTGAGCTGAAGATAAGAAGCGCCATTTTAAAGCACTGCTGTGCATATGTCTCGAATCAATGCGCAATAGCTGACCTCAACTGCTCAAATATGCACCATTGATTTTATAAAGCTAATTAAGTTAGATTAAATACTCTATCTCATCACGTTCATGTATTTCAGCATGACTTGCTAACTAAAGGCCAACTATGACCACGGACGTTCAACGTAAAGTATTACAACAAGTGGCTGATATTTTTGATAAGCATGTCCCTTTTCATAATCTACTCGGATTAGAAATCAAGCGTTACGATATCGACGGTGTTGAAGTGGTGATTAAAATGAAACCCGAACTCATTGGCAATATTCATCAACACATATTACATGGTGGAGTGACAGCCACACTGCTCGATGTTGTCGGTGGGTTAACCTGTTTTGCAGGCTTAGTTTCAAGCCGAGAAGATTGGACCATTGAAGCGTTAGAACAACGGCTCACTACGCTCGGTACAATTGATATGCGAGTCGATTACCTTCGCCCTGGCCGAGGAGAAATATTTACAGCTACAGGATGTGTGATCCGTTCAGGTAATCGTGTTTCAGTGTGCCGAATGGAGCTGCATAATGAACAAGGTACTCATATCGCATTTGGCACGGGAACTTATATGGTTGGCTGATATGATGGGTTGAGTAGTCGGATGCGAATAATTCAATTGAACATCAATGTCTATTTGGCAACTGTAAAGTTTTTGCATATTCAATATACGTAAAATGATTTCGCGAATTACTTGAGAGATTACCGTAAGCCACCTACAATCGCCTTCTTTATCGCTTCATACTGGATTCCCATGCAAGATTTTGAACATCGTAAAGGCATAGCCCTTGCCATTTGTGCCTACTGTCTATGGGGAATTGCACCGCTTTATTTCAAGTTACTGAGTGACGTTTCTGCGCTGGAAACTTTAGCTCACCGTGTCGTGTGGTCATTTATTTTTATTATCATTTTAATGCAGTTTTTGGGCGGTTTCTCTCGCTTAACGACCTTGCTGAAAAAGCCCAAACAGTTACTGGTGTTAGCACTCACCTCGGTGCTCATTGCTGCTAATTGGTTGATATTTATTTGGGCCATTAATAACGATCAAATGCTTGATGCCAGCTTAGGCTACTTCATTAATCCATTATTTAATGTGCTATTGGGAATGGTCTTTTTATCTGAGCGATTACGCAAATTGCAGTGGGCTGCAGTGGCGCTAGCCAGTATTGGCGTTTTGATTCAGCTCATTTCATTCGGCTCAATACCTTTAGTATCTCTGGCATTAGCAGCTTCTTTTGGCTTTTATGGTTTACTGCGTAAAAAGGTCAATATCGACGCTAAAACAGGCTTATTAGTTGAAACCGCTATTTTGCTCCCTATCGCACTCGGCTATTTAGCGCTCACATTAGACACAGCCAGCGCGAATATGCTGACTAATGATATGACAATGAACCTCACACTGATTGCAGCAGGTATTGTCACTACAGTGCCATTATTGTGCTTTGCTGGTGCAGCCATGCGCATTCCACTATCGATGCTGGGATTCTTTCAGTATATCGGTCCCAGTATCATGTTTATTTTGGCAATATTTTTATACAAGGAACCATTCGATATTGAAAAGGGCATCACCTTTGGGTTTATTTGGAGTGCTTTAGTGGTCTTTACTACCGATATGGCACTACAACGACGCCGTCGTTTAAAGCAAAGCTAACAGCCAATTGACTTAATCCTGCCAAGCAGTCATTTTTGTCATTGCTGCTTGCGGGTTTTCTAACGATAACAACAACGAATACCCCTTTTCAGTGGGTAACAACAAGACATTCTCGTTTGTAGTCACTGATACTAACGCCTTATCGCCGTTTTGCAGCGTAAACCATCCTAATGAGTAACCTGACAAGCCAAGACCATTCGTTCGTCTTGTAGGCATATATTGCGGCGCCTCAATAAGATTAATCACTCTGGCTTGCTGCCAAACTAATTCATCTTGCTGAAATACTTGTCCGTAGAGTGGAATAGTCAGTGTCACCTGAAGATTTTCCTCGGCCGATAACTCCGCGTGTTGCGTTTGATACAAGGTAATAGAAAACAAACCAAACACCGCAATAATTATCCCTAAGCTTGCGTAAACGGCCATGCTTGGCATCTTTTTCAGTTTTAAAAGTAACGTGAGCAGCAATAAGCCCATCATAACGCCGATGAAATTAGCTAAACCATTCGCTGTTAGCCCTGCCAGTTCTATATTCATTGATTTTCTATACCTAAAATTCGCTTTTATTAAGCGCCCGACTTAATAGAGCATGTGATTGGAATAATGCAATATTTTGCGAGCATAACAAAAATGCCACCCCATGGCTTAACATGTTGTGGCATTTCAGTAAGTATCAAACAATCACGTATTCAACATTAATGTTCAAATCTAGTGTTATAAATAAACCTTATAAATCTAGGGCCAATATTTTTGATTTACGTTGAAAATTATATAGCTGCTTTTTGACATTCGGCAGCGCATCAACCTCAACAATATTAAAGCCATGCTCTAAAAACCAATGAATACTGCGAGTCGTTAAGGCAAATAGCCGTGAATAACCTCTGACTCTGGCTTGACCAATAATGTTATTCAATAGCACGCTACCTCTGTCGGCATCACGGTAATCGGGATGCACGACTAAACAAGCAAACTCACCGGCATTATCTTCTTCAAATGGATACAGTGCTGCACAACCAATCACCAAACTGTCACGCTCAATCAGCATAAACTGTTCGATTTCCATTTCCAGTTGCTCACGAGAGCGTCTAACTAGTATCCCTTGCTCTTCTAGTGGTCTAATTAAATCTAAGATACCACCGATATCGCCAATGTTTGCCCGACGTAATCGTTCGGCACTTTCGGTCACAATCTGGGTACCAATACCTTCACGAGAGAATAACTCTTGCAACAAGGTGCCATCTTCAAGGTAACTCACTAAATGACAACGTGGCACGCCATTACGACACGCATCAATACTGGCTTTTAAGAAGGCCATAGTACCAACACAGGCTTCGCCAGCTTGATTCATGTCATCCCAAATAGCTTGTGCGCCATTAGGCATTAACTCGGCAATCACCTCGCCTGAGTCATCTAAAATGCCGTGAGTATTACTAAAGCCAATGATCTTATCTGCCTTTAACTTTATCGCCACTTGGGTGGCAACCTCTTCAGCCGTTAAATTAAAACACTCACCAGTCACTGAGACCGCCATAGGACCCATTAACACAATACAGTTATTATTTAATTGACGCTCTAACCCTTGGGTATCTATACGGCGCACTTTGCCAGTCAGGCAAAAATCGACGCCATCATCAATACCTAATGGCTGTGCAATAACAAAATTGCCGCTCACTAAGTTGATTTGCGCATTTTGCATCGGTGTATTACCCAAGCTCATCGATAAGCGAGCGGTAATATCAAATTGCACAGCACCGGCAACTTGCTTAATGACTTTAAGCGAGTCTTCGTCGGTTATACGCACACCATTGTGATACGTAGGCTCGATGTTCGCATCATGTAATGCCGCGTCAATTTGAGGGCGGGCACCATAAACTAGCACGACTTTAATCCCTAAAGAGTGCAACAAGGCGACATCATTGAGAATGCCTCTAAATTGATTATGTAATAGTGCTTCGCCACCAAGCATCACAACGAAGGTTTTGCCGCGATGCACATTGACATATGGCGCTGAGTGACGGAATCCATCAACAAGTTCTGTGGTTCTTAAAGGCACATTAACCCCTAACAAATAAACTTAACGGTATTCAGTGTCTATTCTAAATACGACACCAATATAATTAATCAATATTATTGCATTTAAATTCACTTTGAAAGACTTTTATTGGGATATTTAGCGCTTTTTAGTATTTAACTATTCAAAAAAGTCTCAAAAGCGGTGTCACGTTAGTATTCGATAAAATATCAGCTAGCCAATCACTTAATTAAAGCGACCCTTTTGCCATGGTTTGTAAAATAGTTGGCCAATATACAGGTAAGCACTCACTCATACGCAGCCTAATCAGCCAAGATGACAAGTTTAATACTCACACTAAATAATCAGCACAAAGCACTGTAAAGATATATTGCTACTTAAAAATGGATAAGACAGTTGGTATGACATAGGTGGGGCTGAAAAAAGGCCAAAAAAAAGCCCCTAAAAAGGGGCTTTTAAAAGGAGGAAAAATCAATTACTTGATTTTAGCTTCTTTGTAGATAACGTGCTGACGAATAACTGGATCAAATTTTTTGATTTCCATTTTTTCAGGCATGTTACGCTTATTTTTTTCAGTAGTGTAGAAGTGACCAGTTTTAGCACTAGATACTAATTTGATCTTCTCACGATTACCTTTAGATTTAGCCATTTTCTATTATACCTTCTCGCCGCGGGCACGAAGTTCTTTAACTACAACTTCAATACCTTTTTTATCGATGATACGGATACCTTTAGTAGATACACGTAGTTGCACGAAGCGTTTTTCTTCTTCTAACCAAAAACGGTGGTTTTGTAGGTTAGGTAAAAAACGACGACGAGTCGAATTTTTAGCGTGCGAACGGTTGTTACCAACCATCGGCTTCTTGCCAGTTACTTGGCATACTCTTGACATGTCAATCTTCTCCAAAAACAATTTTAAAACGCTCGAGCATTTATGTGCCTCGTGTGGCCGTCGCCCGAGGCACAAAGAGGGCGCATTTTATACACGATAACAAAACTAAGATCAAGTGTTGTTTAAAATATCCACCCACGTTCAGCAAAGGATATTATCTGCTGATCACCTACAACCATATGATCTAATAGAGAAACATCGATAGTAGAGAGGGCTTTTTTTAATCTGTCAGTAATTTGCCGATCTGCCTGACTTGGCTCTGCAATGCCAGACGGGTGATTATGACACACTATGACTGCCGCAGCCTTTTTCTCCAGCACCAACGCCACCACTTCACGTGGATATACTGATGCCGAATTAATCGTTCCGCGGAATAATTCTACAAACTGAATCACTCTATGTTGGCTATCCAACAATAATAATGCGAACACTTCATAGGATCGGTCTGCTAATTGTCTCATTAAATAGTCCCGAGTTAAATCAGGATTTATTAAAATTTGTCCTCGATGCATATTTTCTTGAAAAATTCGCTTCGAAATCTCCGATGCAGCCTGCATTTGAGCAAATTTTACCGGCCCAACACCCGCTAATTGACACACTTGAGACTGTGATGCTGAAAATAAAGCCCGTAATCCGCCAAATTCTGTGATCATTCCTCGAGCCAAATCCACCGCATTATGGCCTGCTAACCCATTTCGCAATAATACAGCCAATAATTCTGCATCTGATAAGTGCCCAGCCCCATGATGAAGTAACTTATCTCGTGGACCTTCTCCTTCTGGCCAATCTTTTATTGCCATAAACACTCCCTTGTTTATTGCTTAAATCAAATTCAGTCAATATTCCTGTTAGCTAACGCATCACTGCCAACATAACCATAGAGTATGGACGAAAATTTTAATTTCGGATCGTCACCATTTAGGTTGATTGTGATATTGTAGCGCCAATGAACTGGATAGCAGGATTGAGTAAACATGCTGACAAATAAAAAAGTCCTTTTGGGTATCGGTGGTGGCATAGCCGCGTATAAAAGTGCTGACTTAATTCGTCGCCTCAAAGAACGTGGCGCAGATGTTCGTGTGGTCATGAGCCAAAGCGCCATGGAATTTATCACCCCGTTAACCATTCAAGCTTTATCAGGTCACCCTGTTGCTTCTGACTTACTGGATCCCGCAGCTGAAGCTGCAATGGGGCACATTGAATTAGCTCGTTGGGCTGATGTAGTCATCGTAGCGCCAGCAACAGCAAACCTTATTGCCCGCATTAATGCTGGCATGGCAGATGAATTGCTAACTACCACTTGTTTAGCCACAGAAGCGCCAGTGATAGTGTGTCCAGCCATGAACCAGCAAATGTATCGTAATCAAGCCACTCAAGAAAACCTTGCCAATATTGCTCGCAAAGGCATCACAGTTTGGGGGCCAGCGAGTGGCGACCAAGCCTGTGGCGAAGTGGGTCCCGGTCGGATGATGGAGCCGTTAGCCATTGCTGAGCAGCTCATCAATTTCTTTGGCCCTAAACCATTAGCCGGAGTCAAACTACTCCTCACAGCAGGCCCAA
Organism: Shewanella sp. P1-14-1; assembly: GCF_001401775.1. Classification (NCBI taxonomy): domain Bacteria; kingdom Pseudomonadati; phylum Pseudomonadota; class Gammaproteobacteria; order Alteromonadales; family Shewanellaceae; genus Shewanella; species Shewanella sp. P1-14-1. The sequence goes on from NZ_LKTL01000018.1 coordinate 39,682, forward strand.
CTCGAGAAGCGATTGACCCAGTGCGTTATATTTCTAACCATAGTTCAGGCAAAATGGGCTTCGCATTGGCCACAGCAGCGACACAAATGGGCGCTGAAGTCACCTTAGTATCAGGGCCAGTCAATTTAGCGACCCCAAGTCATGTCAACCGTATTGATGTTGAATCAGCCCAAAACATGCTTGATGCTGTTATGGAGCATGTTGATGGTCAGGATATCTTTATAGGCTGTGCTGCTGTCGCAGATTACCGCATTGCTGAAGTAGCAGAATCAAAAATCAAAAAATCAGCTGAGAATATGCAGCTTGAGATGATCCGTAATCCAGACATTCTTGCCAATGTAGCCGCATTAAAAAATCGTCCTTTCACTGTAGGTTTTGCTGCTGAGACCGATAACGTAGAAGAATACGCCCGTGGCAAGCTTGAGCGAAAAAAGTTGGACTTAATTGCCGCAAACGACGTATCAATCGCTGGGCTTGGTTTTAATGCTGACGCCAATGCATTACATGTTTTTTGGCAGGACGGTAGTCAACAGCTGCCAGCAACCGATAAACTGACCCTAGCAAAACAATTACTTACTTTAATAGCAACAAAAATAAAAACATCATGAAGACACCTGTAGAATTAAAGTTACTCGACTCCCGCATAGGCAGCGAGTTTCCACTACCAAACTATGCCACACCAGGCAGTGCTGGTATGGACTTGCGCGCCATGATCGATACCACCATGGTCATTGAGCCAGGTAAAACAGTGTTAATCCCCACAGGGATTGCAGTACACGTTGCCGATCCAAGTCTTGCGGCAGTGATTTTGCCTCGCTCAGGTTTGGGGCATAAACACGGCATTGTGTTAGGTAACTTAGTCGGCTTAATTGACTCTGATTACCAAGGACCATTAATGGTGTCTTGCTGGAATCGTAGCGATGAGCCTTTTACATTAGAAATAGGTGATCGTTTAGCGCAACTGGTGTTTGTTCCTGTTGTTCAAGCACAATTTACCTTAGTCGATGAGTTTGATACCTCAGATCGTGGTGAAGGCGGATTTGGTCACTCAGGTACCAAATAACCTTTACAAGTAGTCACAAGCCTAGGAATAACAAATGGCGGCTAGCCCAAAAATAAATCGTCGTGAGCACATTTTACAGTGTCTCGCGCACATGCTGGAAACCAGCCCTGGCCAACGTATTACCACTGCTAAATTGGCAGCTGAAGTTGGTGTTTCTGAAGCGGCGCTTTATCGCCACTTCCCAAGTAAAGCAAGAATGTTTGAAGGCTTAATTGAGTTTATTGAAGACGCGATTTTGTCTCGTTTAAACCTGATTATGGATGAAGAGAAAGACACCATGAAACGCTGTGAATTAGTCTTACAGCTATTACTGGTCTTCTCTGAGCGTAACCCAGGTATTTCACGGGTACTCAATGGCGACGCACTACTGGGCGAGAACGAGCGTCTACGCAGCCGCATCAGTGGTTTATTTGCCAAAATTGAAACCCAAATTAAGCAAATACTGCGTGAAAAAACCTTACGTGAAGGCCATGGTTTTAATTTAGATGAAGCCATTTTAGCTAACTTATTATTAGCTATCGCCGAAGGCAGAATCGCCCAATTTGTTCGTAGTGAATTTAAACAAAAACCTACCGAGCACTTTGACGAGCAATGGCAATTTGTTCAGCAGCAGTTGTTACGCAGCTAAATCAGCCTTCAAAGTACAATAATGTAAACGCACTTCGGTGCGTTTTTTTATGTAAACAATTGTATTAATGACTTAAAAGTCGTACTTTAAGATGACAAAAATAGAATTAATCGATAGAAGTCGATAGGTTTTTCCGATAAAAATACAAGGATGTTTATGAAATACACTGCTATTATTGCAAGTTTTCTGCTCGCTGTTTTTCCCTCAATATTAAGTGCAACTTCTTTATCTCAGGCAGCTTTATATAGTAAAGGCGCTGAGTATAGCCATGTAAAAATATCACCAAATGGTGATTTTCTCAGCGCATTGACCACCCATGATGGTAAAAAAACCTTAATTATTTTAGAAACTGAAACTAAAAAAATGATTAGTGCGATAAATTTTCCAGGGAATGCTGAAGTCGGAAATTATGAGTGGGTCAACCAAGATAGAATCGTATTGCAAAAAGTCTATCTTAAAGGCTGGACAGATGTTCCCCAGTATTATGGTGAACTTATGGCTGTTAATGCTGACGGCTCGAAAGGAAAATATTTATTTGGCTACAATAGCAGCGAGCAGCAAACTGGTTCAAATATTAAGAGAAATACATCAATTAGAGCCACTGCATATATTTTAGACCCATTACCTGAAAATGATAAGTATATGCTAGTTAATGCAATTCCTTGGGGAAGCGTCACTTCATTGGGCAACGATAGCTTACAACATGTTTACAGAGTCAATGTTAAAACTGGTGTTAGGAGAAAAGTAGCCACATCCCCCATCGGTAACCCAAGCTTTTTAACTGACAATGAAGGCGAAGTTAAATTCGTCTCTGGGGTTAATAAAAACAACGAATTACACACGTTTTATCGACAAGATGGTGATTGGATAAATGCCAATGATCTCAATGTAGGGTTAACTGATTTTCACCCTATTTCATTTGCAGGAAAAGCAAGCACCATTTATGCAGCGGCTAGAGAAAATAATCAAACTGTAAGTATTTATAAAATTGACTTAGTCAGTGGCCAAAAAGAAAAGATCATTAATGATGAAAATGTTGATCCAAGTAACTTTTGGATCAACAAACAGTCTAAACAGCTCTATGCAGTTGAATATGAAGATGGCTATCCAACATATGCTTTCGTTGATCAAAAAGATGATCATACAAAATTACTGAAGCAACTCATTGCATCACTCCCCGGTCATCAAGTGCAAATTATCAGTGAAACAACAGATGCAAAACTATTCGTGATTAAAGCTTTTAACGATAAAAATCCCGGTGACTACTACCTATTTGATACAGAAAAAGTCACATTAGACTATCTCGCATCTGAAAAAAGCTGGTTAGATCCTGATGCAATGGCAGAAGTAAAGCCGATAAGCTTCACGAGTCGTGATGGAAAAATTATTTCTGGTTATTTAACTTTACCTGAAGGCAAAGAGGCCAAGAACTTACCGCTAATTGTTAATCCACATGGTGGTCCACATTACGTGCGAGACTGGTGGTCTTTTGATCCCCAAAGTCAATTGCTTGCCAGCCAAGGAATGGCCGTTTTACAAGTTAACTTTCGAGGTTCTGGTGGTTATGGTAAACAGTTCCAACAAGACGGTTATCAAAAATGGGGAGCTGATATTCAATACGACATCATCGATGGTACCAAGTATGTAATTGATCAAGGCTTCGTAGATAAAGACAGAATTTGTATCGTAGGTGCTAGTTTTGGTGGCTACAGTGCACTTCAAAGCGCAATCATTGAACCTGAATTATTCAAATGTGCAATTGGATTTGCTGGTGTCTACGATTTAAAAATGATGTTTGAGGAAGGTGATATACAACAAACAAGTAGCGGCAATAGCTATTTAAAACAAGTCCTTGGAGAAAACATCCAGCAGCTAGAAAACATGTCACCTGCTTTTAATACTGATAAACTGAAAGCAAACATACTACTAGTGCATGGTGGCAATGATGAACGAGCACCGATTGAGCAATTAGAGTCATTAGAAAAAGGGCTGAACCAAAACAAACATCCCTATGAAAAACTCATTATGGATGATGAAGGCCATGGTTTTTATAACGATGACCATAGGGCAAAATATTACGATAAAATGCTGAGTTTTTTAAAAAGTAACCTCAAACTCTAATTCGTCACCTCACCACTAAAGCCGATACTTGACTAAAAAGGTCGGCTTTTTTTATGTCAGTAATATTAATTTGCTTCAAATCACGTTATTATCCCCCTCCCTCGTGATACGGCATTTGCAGCAGTATCACGGTTCATAACATACACTCAGTAGTACGCATTACCCCTGTGGTTGGAGGATAAGATGGCATTAAGTGAAGCTGCAATAAAGGTCAAAACAGCACTGACTGAGCAAGGGTTAGAAACCCCGATGCTGCCGCAAACTCATACTCCAGAAGCGCGTAAAGAAAAAATTGAGCATCACATGAAAGAAGTGTTAACGCTAATGGCGTTAGACTTATCAGATGACAGCTTAATGGATACGCCTCGCCGCATTGCTAAAATGTATGTTGATGAGATTTTCTCAGGGCTTGATTATGAGAACTTCCCTAAAATAACTGTCATCGACAATAAGATGGGCGTTGATGAAATGGTGCGTGTGCAAGACATAAGCCTAACCAGCACCTGTGAGCATCACTTAGTCACCATTGATGGCTATGCGACTGTAGCCTATTTGCCTCGCACTAAAATTATCGGTTTATCAAAAATAAACCGCATCGTGCGCTTTTTTGCCCAGCGCCCACAAGTACAAGAAAGGCTGACCCAGCAAGTCTTAGTTGCACTGCAAACCTTGCTTGAAACTAAAGATGTTGCCGTTAAAATGGATGCGGTGCATTACTGCGTTAAATCTCGCGGCGTGATGGACTCCACCAGCTCAACCACCACCACGGCATTAGGCGGGATTTTTAAATCAAACCCAGCCACCCGTGCTGAGTTTTTACACCAGTCTAAGTGTTAGTTAGCAATCATTAACCCTGTTCACTGCAAAACAAACACAAAAAAGCCAGACATTAAGTCTGGCTTTTGTTTTTAACGAAGATGGATTAAATACCGTATTGCTCACGGTAAGCGCTCACTGACGCTAGCTCTTTTTCCATTCCTGATTTTTCAGATAAGTAATTGATTAAATCACCTAGCTTAATAATAGATACGATAGCGCAGCCAAAGTCACGTTCAACTTCTTGAATCGCTGATAACTCGCCCTTGCCTTTTTCTTGTCTATCAAGTGCGATTAACACACCTGCTAAGCTTGCATCGTGGGCTGCGATGATTTCCATCGACTCACGAATAGCAGTACCGGCGGTGATCACATCATCCACTAGCATCACTTTACCTGCAAGCTCGCTACCCACTAACGAGCCACCTTCACCATGATCTTTTTTCTCTTTACGGTTAAAGCAATAAGGCACATCTTTATCATGGTGATCGCAAAGCGCTACAACCGTCGTTGTCGCAATAGGGATACCTTTGTAAGCCGGACCAAACACTAAATCGTAGTCAATACCAGAATCAACCAATGCAGCAGCATAAAAACGACCTAAACGTGCTAAATCACGACCCGTATTAAATAAACCCGCATTAAAAAAGTAAGGGCTAGTACGGCCTGATTTTAAGGTGAACTCACCAAAGCGTAATACCTGACGCTCAAGAGCGAATTCAATAAACTCACGTTGATATGCTTTCACATTATCTCCTTAACACTGTTATCTGTTTTTATTTAATGACGACTAAGCCTAAATAAAGCTTAAAAAAAGGGGCTCTTATTAACAGAGCCCCTTAATCAAATACGTTTTAGCTTAATGCTGCTTTTTGCGTATCCACGATTTCGCGAATACCATGCTTAGCAAGTTCAAGTAAGCTTAATAACTCTTCGTGGCTGAACGGCTCACCTTCGGCAGTGCCTTGGATTTCAATCATCTTGCCAGTTTCAGTCATAACTACGTTCATGTCGGTTTCAGCCGCGCTGTCTTCGATGTATTCTAAATCGCAGATTGGCTCACCTTTATAAATACCAACGCTCACTGCTGCAATTAAGAACTTAAGTGGGTTAGTTTTTAAAATGCCTTTACCGCGCGCCCAGTTTAATGCATCTACTAATGCAACACATGCACCAGTAATTGCAGCAGTACGAGTACCACCGTCAGCTTGAATCACGTCACAATCGATAACGATCGTGTTCTCGCCTAGTGCTTTCATATCCACAGCTGCACGTAATGAACGGCCGATTAAGCGTTGGATTTCTTGAGTACGACCAGATTGTTTGCCACGGGCAGCTTCACGTTGCATGCGGCTATGAGTTGAACGCGGTAACATACCGTATTCAGCAGTTACCCAGCCTTGGCCTTGACCTTTAAGAAAGCGTGGTACACCTTCTTCAAAACTTGCGGTACACAAAACTTTAGTGTCACCAAATTCAACCAACACCGAACCTTCAGCGTGAGCTGTAAATTGACGAGTAATCGTAACTGGACGAGATTGTGCAGGTGTTCTGTCGCTTGGACGCATATGAATTTCCTATTGTGTGGAATCGATGACAAATTCTGTATCTAATTGCTACCTAGAAAAAGCAAAATCGATTTCTAGGCAGTGTGCATCTATTTTCATGCACACTTGGCTGCACATTATAGTGACTTGTTTACGCGGATGCCACGCTAAACAAAACCCTTATTGGATTTTTATTAACAAAAAGGCACACTGGGTTAGGATTCGGTGCAAAGGTTAAGGAAAATAATGAACATTGCCATATTTGGAGCAGGCTCTACCGGCTGCTACCTCGCAGGCGAACTACTGATGGCAAAACTGAATGTGAGCCTCATCTGCCGCGAGCGAATTAAGCGCAGCATTATTGAAAACCAAGGTATCACTCTCACAAGTTACCAAGGTTTACATCAAACAGTGATGCCCACGGCGTTAATTACCGAACTAGCAACAAATCAAAATATTGACTCTAACAGCGATTTACAAAACGAAGTAAACCCAGCTCCACTATTTGACGTTATCTTTGTCACCGTAAAATGCCACCAGCTAGCAGCCATTACTGAGCAATTACTGCAAATAACGCACTCACAAAGCAGCATTATTTTTATGCAAAATGGCTTAGGCAGCTTAGATGAAATATTACCGCTTTTAACACATCGTCATGTCAGCCAAGGGATTACCCCATTTAACGTGCTGCAACAGCCTAATGCGACGTTTCATAAAGGCACAGAAGGCCAATTTACCTTTGCCAGCACTCAACACACTAAAGCCATACAACAGGCAATGCGTAAAGCCCAACAAAGCGAATGCATCCTTGTTGATGATATGGCGCCTGTGATCCACGGGAAATTGCTACTTAACCTTAATAATGCACTAAACGCCATTACTGATGTGCCCATTAAAGAACAGCTCAGTCAGCGCCGCACCCGCAAACTACTTAGCCTTGCAATGAAAGAGTGGCTAAGCGTGTGCAAGCAAGCCAAGCTGCCACTAACGCAATTTACCAAAGTAAAACCCACATGGTTGCCATTAATACTCTCAATGCCAGATTGGCTGTTTAACCTCATAGCTAAGCAAATGCTGGACATTGACCCTAAAGCCCGCTCATCGATGTGGGAAGATATTCAAGCCAAACGCCAAACTGAAATCGACTATCTCAATGGCGCTGTGGTCAATCTAGGTCGACAAGTCAATGTCAGTACCTCTGTCAACGCCGCTATTACCGCAGGCATCAAACAACTTGAACAAGGCCAAACTGTCGATATTGACACATTATTTTAAGCAGTCTTAATTAGAACAAAAAAAGGCCGCGACTTTATCAAGTCACGGCCTGTTATCGATTCATATTAAACCAATCTCGCGTTTACTTTTGCTTTCTCACAAACGGTAATATCAGTAAGGCTACGCCTACCACTAAAAATGGAATACTCAATAACTGTCCTGCACTCATGGTCCATTCTGTAGCGTATGCAGCTTGCTTAACCTTGACCATTTCGATGGCCCAGCGAGCACTGAACACACTGCACAAGAACAAGCCAAAAATCACGCCGTGCTTTTCTTTTAGGTTAGTAAACTTGTACACAGCATAAAGCGAAATAAAGATAATTAAATAGCTTATCGCTTCGTACAACTGCGCAGGATGGCGCGGCAATAAATCCACACGCTCAAAAATAATGCCCCAAGGCTTAGTGGTCGGCAGACCTAAAATTTCTGAATTGGCGAAGTTGGCCATACGCACAAAAAAGCCAAATATCGCGGTCGCAATGGCTAATCTGTCGAGCAAAAACAAAAACGGCATATCGGTTTTACGCTTGTAATAATACAGCGCTAATATCGCCCCTAACCCGCCGCCATGGCTGGCTAAACCGCCTTCCCAAATAGCTAAAATTTTCATCGGGTTGGCAAAATAGTAACTTGGATCGTAAAAAAAGCAGTGTGCTATACGTGCGCCAACAATAATCCCTATCACACAGTACATCAGTAGATTATCGAGCGATTCAACATCCAAGCCTTCTTTTTTATACATGCGCTTCATTACCTGAAACCCACTCGCAATGGCCAAGGCAAACAAGGCACCATACCAATGTACTTTAAGACCCATGAACGAAATTAACACAGGGTCGAGATTCCACACAAAATGGTCCAATTGACTACTCCAAAATAATAAAACAGCTAAACCTATCAGGCACAAGCAGCAGATGTAGGCTTACTATAAACAATTCAATCGTGTAATTCGATGCTCATCGCTAACTACACGCTAAATACCAATAACAAGCAGCCATGAAAATTCATTCGATCGCACATATGTAGCCAATATGACCTAAAAAGACAGCGTAAGTTGCATATTAATGTAAAACCCACCCCATAAGCTTTTGTAAACTTTGACCTTCACTGTTAGCAGACTATAATCGACACCATACAATTGCCGCTAACTTAATCAGGGTTCAAACATGATCCAAAGTATGACCGCCTACGCTCGCATTGAGCATAAAGCCGAATGGGGCACTGCCTCTTGGGAAATCCGCTCAGTCAATCAACGCTACTTGGAAACCTACCTGCGTTTACCAGAGCAAATGCGTAGCCTTGAGCCTGTATTACGTGATCGCCTGCGTAAGCGCTTAAACCGCGGCAAAGTAGAAGTAAACTTACGTTACGAATTATCAGAGTCTGGCAGCAGTGAAATGCGCCTAAACCAAGACTTAGCCAAACAACTGCTGAACGCTGCTGATTGGTTAAAGAAAGAATCTAGCCACGGTGAACTTAACTTAGCAGACATACTACGCTGGCCTGGTGTGATGGCGGGTGCAGAACAAGACATGGGTGAAATCAATAAAGATTTACTTAGTGCATTTGACGGCGCCGTTGCACAATTTATCGAAGCCCGTGGTCGTGAAGGTGAAGCCATCAACACTATGTTACAAACTCGCCTAGACCAAATTGTTGAGCAAGTGGCAATTGTACGTGAACACATGCCAGCCGTGATGCAATGGCAACGTGACAAGCTCACCAACCGTTTAGCCGAAATCACTGGCGAACTTGATCCTGCCCGTATGGAACAAGAAATGGTACTACTTGCACAAAAGATGGATGTCGCAGAAGAGATGGATCGCCTTGACGCACACGTTGCTGAAACGCGCTTAATCCTCAAAAAAGGTGGCGCACAAGGCCGCCGTCTAGACTTCATGATGCAAGAGTTCAACCGCGAATCTAACACCCTAGCGTCTAAATCAATCAGCGCAGAAGTCACCGCCGCAGCAGTAGAACTTAAAGTATTGATTGAGCAAATGCGTGAGCAAATTCAAAACGTAGAGTAATTCGTTTTGTTTTGTTTTGTTTTGTTCAAATATATAAAGCCCAGCAAATGCTGGGCTTTATAATTTTGAAAGATAATTACCACGTTTCGTCAAGCTCAGCATATAACTGAAGTTCACCTTTAATATCATCCCAGTGGTTAATGTCTTTAATGTATTCAGCTTTAGTTAGCTTAAACGTAAAGTGCTCTTCATATGGGAGTTCAATTTCATTCTCTAGTTTTATTGGCTCGCCAGCAAATTCGAATAACCAATAAAGGCGTTCGTCAGTGCTCACTTTACCCGTTAGCTCTTCAGGAATATTATGCCGAGACATGAGCTTTACATTCGCAACACGATAAAGGTATTTACCTAGCTGCATTGTATCTGAGTTCCCATCACGCACAGTTGCAATAAAATAGCGTACTTCCCGAATAATATTACGATGAATATTCTGTCGATTAGTCGCGAGTAACTGTGTGTGATAACCCTTTAACAGACCAACTCTCGCTTGCTGTATATATTCTCCGTTCCGGTTTAACTCATTAACAGGTGCAACCATAGTCAAGCCTTTGTGTCGTACCGGAGTATGTCCATAAGGCGATATTCGAGAAGCATCCTCAACAAAATAATAATCATGGCTTCGATTCAGCTCGTTAACTTCATCTCCACCTAATTTCTGCCTTAGGTAATTATGCAGCCACAACCTATGACTTTGAGAACCATCACTGCTGGGTAGCAATGCAAAAGCACCAATACCAATTTGATTTATGGCCTCTTGGTAAGGATTATCATCTTTTTCTTGGTCACAAAAACCAGGATACAAGGCAAACGCGCCCATGACAGGACGGCTCTTTATTGGCTTCTCATTATCATTCTGCTGCTGGTGAATAATAGCATCACGATAACGATGCATTTGATTAATAGCATCTTCAGGTACGGCATCCTTCGCATCAATTTGGTAATTATCGATGCGGTATTTAGCATCAAACAATATAAAAAATGACTCTTCATTTGAAAGTATCACCTGTAGCACAATGTCCGGTCGCTGATTAGCAATCCAAGTACGATTTTCTAATCCTTTAGGTGAAAATGAGGGTTCATGAGCAAGTTTAATCACCATTGAGTCACTATCACGTTTAAACTCAAATGCAGCAGCCATTCCATCTTTACTAAACTGCTTTTCAAACTGAACTTGTTTTAACTTAGCTAAAGACCGGTTTTGCTCTGCAAACCCGATGCTTTTAATAACTTCCATCACCTCTACAAAACACCAAATTTCATAAAGCTCAGCTACGGATTTTATTGATATATCAGCTCGACCATCAACTTCATTTAAATAGTATTTTAATTGCTGCCATACTTTGTAAACTTTTGCGTAGCCAGTACCTTGCTGCAGCACTTTAGAGTCACTTTTTAATCCACTAAAACTGCCGACTTCGCGCCAGAGCTGTTGCTTTGTCATTTTACTGAATATTTTTTGGTGCTTTTGTAACTCAGTAATAAATGAATTAGAAACCTTAGATTTATCATTAACGCCAAGCGAAGCTATCAAGCCTTTCAAATTGTCAGCAATACGATGAATAACCATTTTGATAAAGCGATTTTCAGGGGTATCAATATGGAGCTTTTTATAATTGATAGTCATTCGCGGGTTTGAGATACCACTCAGTAAGAGTTGCTGCGCTTTTTCAATTTGTCTTGGTTTTTGTGGTTTACTAATACGATCTAATTTTTGTTGCTTAGTGAATACTTGTAAGCGGTTATGGGGAGAGTTAATTATCTGTTTTATGCCAAGCGTTAACTCAATCACTAACCTTTCAAATTGCGCTAACCAAAACAATTCAAATTTTTCAGAGCTTCGATTTGACTTAGCGACCTGCTGACTAGTTTTACTCACTAGGCTATAGCGCCACAGCGGATACACATTATCAATAGCATGATTGATTAATGTAAGATCTTGCTCCATCACCATCTTAGTCGCAAAAATATTGAAACTAATACTGGCAGCACAACGCTTGCCGTCAATACTATATTCTACCGAAAAGCCACAACGGCCAATATCATTACCAAAATTAACGTTTGCTACAAGCGCATCGCCTTTACGATTTAAATGAAAAGCCCCTTCGATTAAGCGATGCTTATGGTTCACTACCGCAGAGTTTGTTGCCACGTGCTTTTTGAACTCAATCTCAAACCAATATTGACGATTCTCAAAAAAGAACGGCTGATTTAAAGGTAAACCATCATAAAATGTAGCCTGAATGCTATCAGCAAATAATGCAATATCATTACCTGATGGAATCGCCACAGTGCGCTGACTATAGGTATGCGTCAGTTTTTTAAGCGGGCTCACAATATCATCGCAACTTACATAAAGGGTAAAGTCTTGATGCTCAAGTTTGAGCGTGGCGCGTTTATCGGTTGTCATCGCTTTAGACTATTCCTACTGCACCGTTATGGCCAAAATGAAGTAAAACCACTATCTAACTTGCTTTGCATATACTCAAGCTTCAACTTTGAGCGGCATCGCACTTTAATCACCTTGTCATCTGAACCTTTGCTTTCACGCAATAAATCAATACGCTCACTATCCCAAATAGTCTTAAGGGCTTCACTTAATGTCTCGGTTAATTGTTGCAGCAAAGCACCACCCTTTCGGGTCGTCAGTTTATCTTCATCCCCTTCGATACGTGGTAACACCTTACACATCAAAAAGTCATCAAATACAGCGTCTAACTCATCTGAATTTTTAGGCGCAAAACTAATTACCGATAAGCACAATTCATTAAAGGCACGAAACGCAAGTTCAAACGGTGTACCTAGTAACACTTCATTAATGGCCTTAAAAAACGCCTTGGTTTTAGCAGCATCAGGGTCGGCAGCAATCGATTGGAACTGTTTAAGTTTAGCGTGGCTATTTAGAGGAAAACTCAATTTTTTAGGCTCAGACTTCGCGTCAAAAAACTCATCAATGTTATTGGGGAAGAACTCACCAAAATCAAAACTTAACGCACGGTCAATCACTTTACGAGAGAAACCATGAGTGGTTTCATCCATATTCACCGTACCCGCAACAATAAGGTTAAATGGGATGCTAATGCCATGAGCTAAAAAGTAATCCCAAATATCTTTGTCTAGCGGCTTGGTAAGATCAAAACCTAAATCTTTTGCTAACTGTGTTGAAGGCTTGTCACTATCATTGTTCGCCTCACCAGAAATATCAGCATCCAATGAGGTAAATACCTCGCCTTTTATCAGTGGTTCACACTCATAAACATACTTTAAATCAGAATCTTGTAATTTATCAGGTTCGTTCCAGCAGCGTGTTTCCAATACTGATAAATAGTCAGCAAAATACTGCTCTACAGGAGCCAGGTTCATCTCATCCAAACACAACCAAAAAGGACGAATATCATCTAACTCTCGACCACGCCAATCAAGTGCATGCCCGTTATCATCTTTCTCGATTTTTTTAATAATTTCGCGCCAAGCTTTTACGATAAAACGCAATACATTTGTAGCAACATACTGAGGCTTATTACCTAATCTAGAAACATAACCCAGTAGGTCACTTGGTTCATGCCAATCAGGGCGCACTGAGGTCAGACAGTACGTACCATCTATCGAGCCAGTAGACTTCGCTTGTTCACGCACAAAACGTGTTTTACCTGTGCCTGAAATGCCTGCAAGAAGTAGGAAAGGTTTTGAAACCTGTAGCGTAACGTGATGGTCCAACTTTTTAAGAATATAGGTTTCATTCTCAATAACTATTTCATAGTTTTCGTATAAAGTATTAAATATGGGAATTAATGATTGAATATCTAATCGAGATAAAGTTCCATCAGTCCATTGATTTGATAAGTAATACATTTTCGAATTTAAAGTGAATGGCTTTTCAAAAAAACGTATCTTATCTCCCCTCTTCAATTGCTCCTCCTCAAGAGGAGCATTAGAAACCTTAAAAAAAGTTGTTAACCTATATCCATTAAACTCAAGATTATAGTTACCAAGGTTGATATCTCTTTCTATTAAACACTCGAATATAGACTTTTGTATTTTTTCTTTTATTAAAAACTCAATTAAATTATAGACAAACTTTCCGCGTGAGCTTTCTGAGATTATGTGAGGTAGTACCTTCACTTTTAAAGGATTAGAAACTGGTACAAATGTAGGTAAAAAAGAATGTCTAAGTACTGGATTCTCCGCAAATTGCTTAGCAATTTCTGCAACCGCACTTTGAGTTTCAGCTAAAAGTTTACCAGCCTGTAAAAGAGGCGAAACATAGTAGTCATTTCTATCAATAGTTTTCCCCCCGCCCCAAGCACCATAATCAGAAACAAATTTTATAAAAAATTCAAAACTTTGAAGAGAGTACCCACTTTTTGTAAAAAAATTCTGTATTAATGATGTTTGTTCGTCAGTTAATCCTCCCCTTAAAGATGTAGCTATTTCTTGAAGATTTTCACCATCAAAAATTTGTTTAAAAACTTGCTTATGTGCATTTAAGCCTTCTAAGTAAACAGCTAATTTAGATGCAATAAAGAACCAATAGTTAGTTAAAAATATAGATTTCCCTGTTGAAGTTATAATTCTCGTGGAAAAATCAGTCCATTTTACTTCGGAGTAACCATTAGCTGCATTACTGGAAATATATCTCTCATACTCAATTTTAAAATCATCTGATAATTGAACATCTCTAAATTCTATTTCATTAACAGAGGATTTTATCTCATTAAATGTTAATTCGAGGTCAATCAATTCCATTTAAACGTCCTTTTACTACTTTTGCTAAAGCCTCAATAACCGGCACAGAAACACTATTTCCAAACTGTTTATATGCTTGGGTATTTGACTTGCTTGGTACAAATGCTTCAGGAAAGCCTTGTAACCTAGCGGCCTCTCTCGTACTTATTTTTCGAGGGTTTTTCCCTTCTTGAGCCAATAAAATTTCACTTCCATCTTTATAATAACGAGCAGAAATTGTATTGGTATACTCACTTTCAGGAGTCACCAAACCGTAACCAAAGCCTTTACCTTTAGCTTTGTTTTCAATTTTTCTACGCTGATGCCCTGCCCATAATCGATCTGATATAGTTAATTTTTCACAAGGATCATCTTCTAAGATATCTGCAACTTTCGTAGTTACGCCTGTTGGTTTTGGGTATTCAAACTGTTCAATCAAACCATTTTTCCAGAGCATGATATAAATACGCTGTCTATTTTGTGGAACACCGAAGTCAACAGATTTCATGACCATTTTTTTAGCTTCGGTTTGAATTTGTTTAGCTGTGCCATTTTCAATTAATTCTTTAGGAATGTTACAGCTATAGCCAATATCAGTCAGTGTCTTAAGAATAACCTTTAATGTATAACCTTTATCGTGACTTACTAGCCCTTTTACATTTTCTAACAGTGCAAATTTAGGCTGCTTCTCTTCAATAATCCGTGCGATATTATGAAACAACGTGCCTCGAGTATCATCAATACCCAGTTTAAGTCCCGCATGAGAAAACGGCTGACAAGGAAAACCAGCAAGCAACACATCGTGTTCTGGAATGTTTATGGGATTTATAGAAGTAATATCTCCAAATGGAAATTCACCATGATTATTTTGATAGGTTGCCTGCGCATGCTTATCAAACTCAGATGAGAATACACAAGCTCCACCATTATTTTGGAAACCCAAACGGACACCACCAATACCAGCAAAAAGATCGATAAATTTAAAACTGCTACCTCTGATTGGTTTCAAGGTAAGATGTTCAAAAACCAACTCATAAAAGCTCTCAATATTAATGAATAACTCATTCGCTTTTAGTAGAGCAATGACTTCTGCTTTTAATTCATTAGCAGAACTTATATCGTTATCACAAAAAAACTGACTATCGGTCGCAATCGCATGCACCCACTGATCAACTACAGCCTCTACTTCAGTCCCATCTGGAGCATGGCATGTTGCAATAGGTTTAATCAGGTTTTCAACTTGCTGAAGTTTGTTTGCTTTACTATTCATTATTCACTACTAAAAATTGGGGATGGGTGCTCAAAACAAAGCATCTTATCAGCTGTTGTTCATTGAGCAAAACGAGTATCGATGGTAATGGATAGAGCTGCAATATCCACCATTGATAAACAGATCTTACTTAAGACTCCCTTACATTGACAGCCTTTTAACCCTTTCAGTTAACCCATTCAAAATTGACTCCCTGATATGGGCAGGAAAGTCATCTGGTAACTGGTTAGTAACTCGTTTAACCACCTCATCCACGGCGTCGGCTACTTCACGTAATATGTCTGTCATGACTACGGGGTCAAACCCCACCGCTTTGGCTGTCTGAATAAAGTGTCTTGGAAATATTTTATCGACTGCGTACTTTTTACCTTTGCTCGCATTAAGCCCCATTGCCAATTTAGCATCACGGATATTTATCCCTCGGCCACCTATTGCTGGATACATGGACAAAATATCGTAAAAAGGCGTTAGCCGATACCCGCCTCCGGCATCGATGAATAGTGAAAAGTTTTTCGCATGACCATCTGTTGCTGCGAGAAGCCAAAACAGTACTTGGGATTTCATAAAATCATGTCTATCTTTCTCGGCGTTAGTAGAGCCCAATAGATAAGTCATAATTTGCTTAATCCCAGGGCCGCCATGGCTTTCATATTTTTTGGCCGATGGCACATTCAAGGTTTGGCAAAAGTCTTCTTGAGGTAAACGCATAATCCATTGACTGTCTGATGATAATTTTCGGTCAAACCGCTCAACAGCTAATGCTTTAATATCACCAACTTTGATAATTGAACATTGGGGCACTGCTAAGCCAAACTCCCTGACGATCATCATGCTTAACAGTTCATTTTCAACGCTGTCTGTCATATCAATGGTGTGCGAATGGCTTTGTATCTTACCGATAGGTAATTTAATAATATGGGTTGTGGGTGTCGCTTTAATGGGTAAGCGCCAACCATTTTTATGAATCGCGTCTAAATTCAGTAGTGCTGTTTTCTCTTGTGCACCAGCAATGGATATCCGAAAATCATCTTCACCAGCTAGCATACCTAACGGTATATTTGACTGGTATCCTTTTAAGATGTTTTCTAAATCGTGATTAGTTAAAGGTTTAGACTCAATTGCTTTAACATCCAGCGCTTGTTGACCATGAGGTACAAACTGCAACGCGCCGACACTGTCTTGCCCCACTTTGGCCAGTAAATCGAATGCTTGGGTAGATTGGGCATTGTGTCTTGCAACGATTCGACTTCTCACCTCAACATTATCTGGCAAAAGGTTGTCAAAGAAGTTATAGACCTCATCGCCTATATAGCTTTGCGCACGTAGCGGCATCGACAAAGATATTGGGCGGCTCCCCTGCGTATCTAACCACTGACTAGCATACTGAAAAACATGCGAGCCCGTTGGCGACTTAGTAAATTCGCCAACGAGATAACCATTCATATAAACATCCAGCGTGGCCATCACCATTCCTCTTTCCAGTGTGGCTCAGCAACCTTGCTATCATAATTGACTCGCTGGCATTCTGGCTCAGCGCTTCTCACTTTAATGTCTAGCTCTAAGTTAAGAGCAGATAAGATTTTAAATAAGGTTTCAACTTTGGTTGAATCGGGGTTTTGCTCAAAGCTTGAAACAGTATCTTGGCGAATACCCACTTTACTTGCCACTTTGCTTTGAGTCAGCTTCATATTCAGTCGTGCATCTTTAAGGTATGCACTAAGTTGCTTTGAGTTTGTTACCTTCATATTCTGTACCCATAACGCTTATATATCACTCACCTTACACGCTACAGCAGGTAAATCAAGTTTTACACGCTATAACCGTTAAAAACGCCTTACACGCTTTAGCAGGTATAAACTCGAAATCCAGTATTTTACTCTTTCAAATCGATGGGTTAACTTACCAGATAATTAGCTTAAGCGGCTCATTACATCTACTAACTAAAAACAATAAACACCCCATTTAACGGAAAGGATTTCCTGTGAATACATCATTAACTCATATTGCTCTAACCACCGTACTCTCTACCTTAGCTCTAATGCCAATCACCTCCCACGCGACTGAACAAGACAAACAGGCTTTATTACTTGATT
Source organism: Shewanella sp. P1-14-1 (assembly GCF_001401775.1). Classification (NCBI taxonomy): domain Bacteria; kingdom Pseudomonadati; phylum Pseudomonadota; class Gammaproteobacteria; order Alteromonadales; family Shewanellaceae; genus Shewanella; species Shewanella sp. P1-14-1. Next base: position 57,250 of record NZ_LKTL01000018.1, read on the forward strand.
GGATGCAGGGACATTTCGATAGTCAGCAGCAATCAATCGACGATAAAGATTTTTATAATATTCACCTTAATATGGTGCAGATTTGGCCTAAAGAAAATTCGACGTGGCTTTATGTTGAGCAAGCTGCAGCAACGCATTTAGATAAGCCATATCGTCAACGCGTGTATGAAGTGACGGCATTGTCTGACACTAAATTTGCCAGCAAGGTTTACACCTTTGACAATGACAAAAGCTTTGCGGGGGCTTACAAAAATGCGGCGCCGCTTAACGAGCTCACACCAAGTGACTTAATTGAAAAATCAGGTTGTACGGTCTTTTTAACTTGGTCTGAGGCAGAGCAGCACTTTGCAGGCTCCACCGATGAGAAAACCTGTTTAAGTCAGCTGCGCGGGGCAACCTATGCCACATCTGAAGTGACCGTAACCAAAGACAGTATTCTGAGTTGGGATCGCGGCTATGACGGCGAGGATAAGCAAGTGTGGGGTGCAGAAAAGGCTGGCTATATATTCTTGAAGCATTAATCCGCTTTATCACTTCTAGTGCAATTTCATGTTAGCGAAGCTGTCTTTTTATCAAAGCTGGATTTTTATCAAAGCTGGATTTTTATAAAAACGGTATTCTGGCAGCTTCGCTTTCATTTACTTTTCTGCATTTTAACGTTATTACCACTGCGAGTGTGTCTTGCTTACATCGAAAGATTTTTCCATTAAAATTACTGGTCAAAGCTGACTTAATCTATGGCTATGTTACAGTGAACCTTATAGCTGAATTCATCACCAAGTTATCGTTATTAAAGAAGGTTTTGTGGAACAAGTTACTATCGTCATTGATTTTTTAGCAACTTATAAGTTGTTTGTTACTGTACTAATTATCCTACTGCTGTCGATGCTTAAACGCTTTGTGGTGTCTAAGATCCGTGGTGATGTGGCTTTTGTGAGTGAAGGCCAACGTAAATGGATGTCTCGCACCAAAAACGGCACCTTTATTTTAATCGTCATGGTGTTGTTTTTACTGTGGCAAACCGAGATTAATAAATTTGCACTATCGGTCACGGCTATTGCGATTGCCTTTGTGGTGGCGTCAAAAGAAATCATTTTGTGTTTTACCGGCTCGATACAACGTGCAAGCTCACGCTCATTTGTAATTGGCGACTGGATTGAAGTGGGCAAGCTGTGTGGTGAGGTCATCGAGCACAATCTAATGGCGACGGTGATCCAAGAGATTGATTTACACCATGGTCAGTACCATTACACGGGGAAAACGGTGACCTTCCCTAATAGTATGTTCTTTAGTTATGCGGTGAAAAACCTTAACTTTATGAAACGCTATGTGTACCACAGCTTTACGATTACAGTGGTTGAGTTTGTAAACTTGTATCCGCTGTTCCCTAATTTAGTTGAAAAAATTGAAGCTCACTGCGAAGACTTTTTAGAAGTCGCCACCCGCTACAACAATGTGATAGAAAAGCATGCAGGAGTCGATTTGCCAGGGCCAGAGCCTCATATTCATATCCATAGTGGGCCTGCTGGCGAGCAATTAGTGAATATTATGATTTTTTGCCCGACTGAACGTGCGACCCATTTAGAGCAACATATTAGAGAAGACTTTATGATTGCTTTTCATAAGGCATTTCCAAAGTCTGCGGCAAGCGAATAACTCTTACAAACTGAACGAAAAAGCCACTCAATTGAGTGGCTTTTTATCAATGATGGCATTGACGTTAAGCTGTCTAAAAAAGAGGTTTAGCGGTGACTTGAGTGCAATTTATCGTGCAGTTGATGCAAGTCTTTGACTTCAAAGGTGGGGGTAATCCCATCGACTACATCCTTTCCATGATGATTAAGCCAACAGGTATCAATACCTGCATTAACGCCACCAAGAATATCCGAATGCAGGTTATCACCCACCATCAATACAGTGTTTTTGTCTGGATGACCCATTAGCTCAAACGTGTGCTCAAAAATACTCACATCGGGCTTAGCTTTGCCAAACTGTTCAGAAATCACTACGTGTTCAAAAGCAGGTTTAAATCCAGTGCGTTCTAATCGCACATTTTGTAATTCTGTTAAGCCGTTAGTGATGATCCCTAAACTGGCTTTACCTTCTAAACTGTTAATGAGTTTTTTAGCGCCCGGTAACGGCTGACAAATATCTGCCATAGCAGCTAAAAAGTCGCTATTAAGCTGCTTGGTCGTTAAGCCTAATTTGGTCGCCCAGTGTAAAAAGCGTGTGTGTTGCAGCTCCGCGGCATCGATTAATCCTTGCTGATAATCAACCCATAACTGCTTATTTACGGTTTGATAAAAAGCGAAATCACTGGCATTAAATTCGATATCAAAGCGAGAGAACATCAGCTGTAAACCAGCAAAAATATCAAAATCAAATAGGGTTTCGTCGGCATCAAACAAAATCCATTGGTACTTCATGATTTACCCTTACTGATATATACAGTGACTGAATTATTCAAATAGCGTCATCAGTTGCGCTTCTTGTGCAACTAAGCTTTTGTATACGGTTAACTGGTTGGCAGCTCTGTCGAGGTTATGGCCTTCGCGATGAATACCGAAATACACATCACCATTTAAGTGATCGGTTAAAAAGCGCGACCCAAGCATTAACGCCATTACCTTTATGCCTAACCACAAACTACGTTTTTCTAGCGGGGTTAAAATTGCAGCTAATTGGTCGGTATACGCTTGGGTGGCTGCAGCAATGATTTCAGGACGAGCAACGACCTTATCAAGTGCTGTTGAGTCTTCTTCCTCTGGCGAGCAAAACGCGCGCACCATATCACCAAAGTCATACATTAAGTAGCCTTTCATGCAGGTGTCGATATCAATAACTGCCATGCTCGACATGTCACGTTTATCGAATAGCATGTTGTTGATTTTGGTATCGTTATGGCAAACACGCAGCGGTAATTGGCTTTCTATTTGTTCAAGCTCTGCAAAAAGTGCCTGCTGAGAAAGCACAAAGTCAGCCCAAGGCTTACAGTGCTCAAGCCTGCCTGCGTTATCTTCGGCAATGGCTTGTTTAAGCTGCTCGATACGTTGCGGTAAGTTTAAAAAGTTGGGAATAACATCGATTAGGCTGTTGGCATCTAAGTCACTTAATGCAAAAGCGAAGTGGCCAAAAGCACTGGCCGCCATTTCAGCTTGCTCAGTATTGGTGACGACTTCAATCGTATGGCTGTTAGCTAAGTAGCTGATGGCGCGCCAGTAACCTCTATCACCAAGGTCGACAGATAAGCGACCATCTTTTAATACGACAGGAGAAATGACATCAAGCTGATACTCACCAAGAGTGGACTTTTGTATTAGGTGATGACTGACTTTTGCCGCATTATCGATTAATACGTCTGGCTCGGTAAACACAGTAGTATTAATTTGCTGTAGCACAAGTTGCCCTGTAGACCATCTCACCAAAAAGGTTTGGTTAATATGGCCATTGCCTAACGGGGCAATACTGGCATTTTCATCAGTAATTCCATACAAAGGCAAAATTGTTTGCCTAATAAACTCCACCACCCAACACTCCATATTTTTTATCGCGAGCCCGATAGTCTAATCCATCCCTGAGCACAAGACTAGCTATGCACCAGTAATGCCTTAAAACTCAACAAAAACGACACTATTCACGCTATCTCACGAGGTTAAAGGCTTTTTAAGTAGTGCGCAAAATCAGGTTGACTAGACAATGTTGCTTGGCTGCCCTTCAAACTGAAATTAAATCCGCACATTTTAAAACTACCTCGCATGGCTATATTGTTGATGATCTTAGCGTTATCTAGAGGAGAAAAACGCGCTTCAGTACCGCTGTCTGCCATTAAATCTACCTGCATAGGGCGGAATTTGCTGCCGTCATTAAACACTAATTCAGCACAGCGTTTATCGCCTTCTGCGTTATCTAAACGCCAAATAGATTGCGCATCGCCTTCATCACCTAACCAGCGAATGATTAAAATGTCTTGTTGTAAAATCAGCCAAAACCCATCTGGTAGCTTAACTCTTGCTGTCTCGCTAATGATTGCAGGCTGCTCGATAGGCGCTATTTCTACTGGCTCTTGTTCAACATCGCTGTTACTAAATAGTAAGCTTATGAGGTAAATAATTACCGTAATGACACTAACAACACCCAGCCCTTTAGCTAGCATCATTAGCGTTTTTTGATTGTTTTGTCCCCAAACAAGCCATGACTTTAGCAGTTCAGATAACGAGCCAGACTCTAATGCACCACGGTCAACTCGGTAGGTCGGTTTATCATCGCTTTCATAAGCGGCTTGCTCATCAATATTATGTTGTTGGGCTTTAATATCATCTTTATAAACGGTTTCATGCTGATAACCTGGCTCATAACTGACATCATCGGCATCATAAACAGATTGCTCATTATCTTCAGTCATTGATGAAAACGCATGCTCGCCGCCCATAACTGGCTCTTGTCTTCGGCGTACATCGCCAAGCTTTACCGATGCTTTAGCATGAGGCCCAAAGTAGCCCATAACATAAGCAGGTTTACGCTGATTTGTTTTAGGCGCAGCAAGCCAAGCAAAGCAACCCGCTGTCAGCGCAGCAAGAATAAAAACAATACTAGACACAGCCACAGGGAAGCTAAAACTGAGCGACATACTAAACAGCAGCAACAACAGTACAGGGATCGCAAGCAACGTATTGGGTTTAGCCGCATCTTTTAAGCGACGTAAAGTGCTTAACGCGCAAATAGGTAACGCTAAGACAGCTGCAATTAATGTCACAATCGAGTTTGAAAAAAGTAGCGCAATCAATAACACAAAGACTAAGCAGCTTAATTGAATGGCTAAGGCTCTTAGGCCGTTATCTCGACCTTGGCGACAAAATAAGGAGGCGAATGACACAAGCAATCCCAATATCTAAATAAATGAACTGTTGGCAGACTAAACAATTTCAACGCTAAAGTCAGTGAAACCCACGTAAAATGGCACAAAAAAATGCTAAAAAGCACTATTTGGTACTAAATCGAAGGGGAAACTTATCCATTGTCTTTTTCGATTAAGGTTAAATTCAGGCTAGTTAGGTGCTGCATCTATATCAGTCGGGGATTGAGTGCTAAATTCAACGCAGAATTCTTTGCTATTTTTAGTGCAGATTTTTGCATTTTTCTCTATCACAAATCTCGCAAATTGTATGGCTTTGAGTATAATACTCGGCCTGATAAATAATCTGGTTGGAAATTGCACTATGAGCGCTCGAGGAAATCTATTTATTGTGTCTGCCCCAAGTGGCGCCGGTAAATCTTCACTTATCTCTGCTTTACTGAAAGATAAGCCAAGCGACATGCAAGTGTCTGTGTCTCATACCACCCGTCAGCCACGTCCAGGTGAAGTGAATGGTCAACATTATCACTTTGTCTCGGTTGAAGAGTTCAAAGCGCTTATTGCTGAAGAATCCTTCTTTGAATGGGCTGAAGTGTTTGGTAACTATTACGGCACATCCCGCACGGTTATTGAACAAACATTAGCAAATGGTATTGATGTATTTTTAGATATTGATTGGCAAGGCGCTGAACAAGTCAAAAAACTCATGCCAGAAGCCATTGGGGTATTTATTTTACCTCCTTCAAGAGCTGAACTTGAACGCCGTTTAACTGGCCGTGGTCAAGACAGCCAAGACGTCATTGACGGACGTATGGCTGAAGCTGTATCAGAAATGTCACACTATAAAGATGCAGATTATATTATTGTAAATGATGATTTTGATGTGGCTTTAGGCGATCTTTGCGCGATCATTCGCAGTCAAAGATCAACCTGTGCTAGTCAGATCCATACTCACAGTGGTATGATTAACGATCTGTTGGCAGATTAATTGTCATAGTGTACAATTTTGCGTCATTTTTTTCCCATAGATAACACTGGAGTTTCACCACATGGCTCGCGTAACTGTAGAAGACGCCGTAGAACAAATCGGCAACCGTTTTGACATGATCCTGGTTGCAGCGCGTCGTGCACGCCAAATCGCTGTGCAAGGTAAAGACCCTATGGTTGAAGAGATGAATGATAAGCCAACGGTTATCGCTCTACGCGAAATCGAATTAGGCTTAGTCACCTCTAACACTTTAGATGCTGACGAACGTCAAACTGTTCGTGAGCGTGAAGCCGCTGAAATTGCTGCTGTTGCAGCAATTGCTGAAGGCCGTACGCTTTAAGGAGTAGCGCCACTTGTATCTGTTTGAAGGTCTTAAGGAGTCTGCGTCAGGTTATTTAGAACCCGCGCAAGTAGAGTTACTCAAGCAGGCGTACATTGTTGCGCGTGATGCCCATGAAGGGCAAATGCGCACAAGTGGCGAACCCTATATTACCCATCCCGTTGCGGTAGCCCGCATTGTGGCTGACATGCGTCTTGATCACGAGACATTAATGGCAGCCCTGCTTCATGACACCATCGAAGATACCCCTGTTACTAAAGAAGAGCTCACTGAGTTATTTGGCGTAACCGTGGCTGAACTCGTTGAGGGTGTATCAAAACTCGACAAAATTAAGTTTCGCGATAAAAAAGAAGCCCAAGCCGAAAACTTCCGCAAGATGATGATGGCAATGACGCAGGATATCCGCGTTATTTTGATCAAGCTTGCTGACAGAACGCATAACATGCGTACTTTGGGTGCATTACGTCCTGACAAGCGTCGTCGTATTGCTCGCGAAACCTTAGAAATTTACGCACCGATCGCCAACCGTCTTGGTATTCATAATATCAAAAGCGAGTTAGAGGATTTAGGTTTCCAAGCCTATTATCCAATGCGTTACCGTGTGCTTAAAGAAGTCGTTAAAGCAGCCCGTGGTAATAGAAAAGAACTGATTAACAGTATTGAAGGTGCGATTACGACTCGTCTTGAAGATGCCGGCATTAAAGGCACTGTCAAAGGTCGTGAGAAAAACCTTTATTCCATCTATCGTAAGATGAGCAATAAAGAACTGCAGTTTCAAGAAGTCATGGATATCTATGCGTTCAGAGTCATGGTCGATTCCATTGATACCTGTTACCGCGTATTAGGTGCCATGCATGGTCTTTACAAGCCGCACCCTGGGCGTTTTAAAGATTATATTGCGATTCCAAAAGCCAATGGTTACCAATCATTGCATACCTCATTATTTGGCCCTCATGCGGTTCCTGTTGAAGTACAAATTCGTACTGAAGAAATGGACTTAATGGCAGATAAAGGGGTTGCTGCTCATTGGATGTATAAGAGCGGCACCAGTAGTTCGCAACAAAGTACCACTCAAATTCGTGCCCATAAATGGATGCAAAGTCTGCTGGAGCTGCAACAAAGCGCCAGTAGTTCATTTGAGTTTGTGGAAAACGTTAAAACCGAACTCTTCCCAGAAGAAATTTACGTCTTCACGCCTGAAGGTCGTATTTTAGAACTTCCGGTTAACTCGACTGCCGTCGATTTTGCTTACGAAGTGCATACTGATGTGGGTAATACCTGTGTTGGCGCACGTGTTAACCGTCAAGCATACCCACTCAGTCAGCCATTAATCTCCGGTCAAACTGTTGAGATTATTACCGCTAAGGGCGCACGTCCAAATGCCGCTTGGTTGAACTTTGTGGTAACAGGTAAAGCGCGCGGTAAAATCCGTCAAGTACTGAAGAGCTTGACCAGTGACGATGCTGTAGCATTAGGTAAACGCCTATTAAATCATGCCTTGGGTGAAACCAAGCTTGATAGCATTGATGCTGAGCAACTGGATAAGGTCATCTCTGAAACCAAACATGACGATTTAGAGTCACTCTTGGCGGATATCGGCTTAGGTAATGCCATGAGCATTGTGATTGCTCAGCGATTACTGGGTAAGAACCTCACAACTAAGAACGAAGATGACGACGATCACGAAGAGCATTTAATGCCGATTCGTGGTGCTGAAGGTATGCTTGTTACCTTCGCAAACTGTTGTCGCCCGATTCCAGGTGATGCCGTCGTTGCCCACGTGAGTCCTGGTAAAGGCTTAGTGGTTCACATGGAAAACTGCGCCAATATTCGTGGTTATCAAGGTGAGCCTGATAAATATATTCCAGTACATTGGGATAACGTTGAAGGCGAAACTTACCAAGCTAACTTGCGGGTTGAAATTGTTAACCATCAAGGCGCTCTAGCTAAGATCACCAATATTATCGCTGCGGCAGGCTCAAACATTCATAACTTGAGCACTGAAGAGCGCGATGGCCGTGTTTACCTCATTAACCTGCGTATCTCAGTTGATGATCGTGTTCACCTCGCCAATGTCATGCGCCGTATTCGCGTATTGCCAGAAGTCTTGCGCACCTCACGTAATCGCTAGTAAGATTGCTAATCTAACTTTCCTAAGCTGAATGACTCTAACTCTATGAGGCAGCTTAGGTTTGCTTGCATTTTATTTTCAATTTTGAAGTTTTTACTTTCGCAGAGGGCGTCATGGCAGAAAAAATCATTATCGCAACCGATAAAGCTCCACAAGCAATTGGCACATATTCTCAAGCTGTAAAAGTGGGTAGCACTGTTTACCTATCAGGCCAAATTCCGTTAGTTCCAAGCACAATGGAAATGGTCAGCGATGACTTTTCTGCGCAAGTTGTGCAAGTATTTGAAAACTTAACTGCAGTATGTGAAGCCGCTGGCGGCAACATGTCAGATATTGTGAAGCTCAATATCTTCTTAACTGACCTTTCTCACTTTGCAACTGTAAATGACATCATGGCTAAATACTTCAGCCAACCTTACCCTGCACGTGCTGCAATTGGTGTAAAACAGCTTCCAAAAGGCTCTTTAGTCGAAATGGATGGAATAATGGAGATCTAGGTCACAAACCGACTTTTCCTCTACAGGGCGCCAATAGGCGCCCTTTTTATTAGAGCTATTACTCGATAACGGTTCACATCTCAGCTGAATATGCTAGTTTATTAGTTGTATTTATTAAAAATTAACAGCTTAACGTTTGCGAAGAATGCGTTAAATCGCCATACTGATAATCATCGTGTTCATTATTTACTCGTTCAATGGGAGCCAGTTAGTGTAATACCTGAAGATGTTACATATGTGAGTACTAGTCGTACTTTATGCATATATATAACGTTTTAGGCCTACATAACTGGTCTGAACTGATTAAATATTCAATGCGATTACAATAGATTATTACGTTAAAGACATTGAAATAAACACGACCTACATTAAAACAAAAAAGAACATGGAATCGTCAATGGAAAATCTAATGAAAACGCCAGTAGAAATGTTGTCGCACTGGGTAGAAACCCAGGGTAATGAAGTCTATTTACGCCAACCTATCAATGGTCAGTACGTTGACTTTACTTGGCGTGAAGTACAACAAAAAGTTCAGCAAGTTGCCGGTGCACTGCGTCATTTAGGCTTAGTACCAGGCGATAAAGTCGCAGTACTTTCTAAAAACTGTGCTGAATGGTTTATCACTGATTTAGCATTAATGCATGGCGGTTATATCAGTGTGCCGATTTACCCAACAGCAAATGCTGAGACTATTCGTTATGTCCTTGAGCACAGTGAAGCTAAAGCCATTTTTACAGGTAAATTAGATTTCTGGGCTGATCAAGAAGCCGGTGTAGGTGGTGAAATCTTACGTCTTGCAATGCCATATGACACCATGCCTTCTCAGTATCACTGGGACAAAATTCTTGAACTTGGCACGCCATTAGTTGATGCGCCGACGCCAACCGCAGAGCAAGTCATGACGCTGATTTATACCTCAGGCTCTACCGGTAAACCTAAAGGCGCAATTCAAACATTTGGTAGCTACGGTTGGACTTGTGAAGCCGTCGTACGTGATTTAAAAACCAATACCACTGACAGATTATTATCTTACCTGCCATTAGCCCACATTACTGAGCGTGTCGCAATTCAAGGATCATCATTCTACTCAGGTTCTTCGGTCGCCTTTGTTGAAAGCCTAGACTCGTTTGTTGCAGATGTGCAGCGCTGTCGTCCTACGGTATTTTTCTCGGTGCCACGTTTATGGACACTATTCCAGCTCAATATTATTGAAAAAGCCGGTGAAGCTAAATTGGACTTCCTGCTTAAAGTCCCCATCATTAGCAGCTTAGTTAAACGTAAGATCCAAAAAGGCCTAGGGCTGGAACATTGTCGTTTGCTGGGGTCAGGTTCAGCACCTATTCCACCAAGCCAGCTTGAGTGGTACCACAAAATCGGCATGAACATTTCTGAAGCTTGGGGCATGACTGAAAACTGTGCTTACTCGATAATTAACTTCCCATTCGATGCCACTAAAATTGGTACAGTTGGGCGCCCAGTCGAAGGTTGCCAAGTGCGCCGTAGTGACGAAGGTGAGCTGATGGTTAAAAGCCCTGGCTTAATGCAAGGCTATTACAAACAAGAAGAAGTCACCAAAGCTTGTTTTGATGAAGATGGTTTTTTCCATACTGGCGATTTATGTGAAATTGATGATGAAGGCTTTATCTCAATTACGGGTCGCGTTAAAGACAACTTCAAAACCTCAAAAGGTAAGTATGTTGCGCCAGTCCCAATTGAGCGTAAGTTAGCTCAAGATTCACATATTGAATTATTGTGTGTCATTGGTTCGGGTTTACCGCACCCTGTGGCATTGGTTCAATTATCAGAAGGTGCTGCGTTGCAACCTCGTGAAGAAGTACGCTCATCACTCAAGGCGACCTTAGACAGCATTAACCCTAACTTAGAATCACACGAGCATGTTGACGCTATGGTTGTGGTAACAGAGCCTTGGACCATTGAAAATGATGCAATGACTCCAACGCTTAAAATTAAACGCCACGTGCTAGAAAAGCAGTTTAGTGCCAAAGTTGATGGTATTCGTGGTGCGAAAATTTGCTGGGAAGATGAAATTTAACCCGCTGTTTGGTTAGACTGATTAAAGCACACCTTATTGGTGTGCTTTTTTGTTCCTGGTATTTGCGAAATAACCCTATGCTATACCTAAGCTATATGAACAAAATTTAACCTCCGGCTCGATAATTTAAATTGCGCAAAACTAAAAAATCACTATGCTTGCCGTCCATTTCGGTTTCAGCCATTTTTGAGAGTGAATCATGCTAATTATGTTGTCGATTATCGGCGGTTTTTTGATTTTAACCCTAGGTGCAGAAGCACTCGTGCGAGGAGCAAGTCAAATCGCGCTCAAGTTGGGACTTACGCCGCTTATTATCGGTTTAACAATCGTGGCCTTTGGTACCAGCGCCCCTGAGCTTGCAGTGAGTGTTAAATCAGCTATTGCAGGTAATAGCGGAATTGCGTTGGGCAACGTTATCGGCTCAAACATTGCCAATATCGGTTTAATCTTAGGAATAACCGCGCTTATCCATCCAATAAAAATCGAATCACAAATGGTGCGCCGAGATATCCCTATTATGATTGCGGCCTCATTATTGTTTTGGGGGTTATTACTGGATGGTGGTTTAAGCTTTTTTGATGGCGTCATTCTCACTACGTTGCTTATCAGTTACTTATTATTTAGCTATTTCACAGCAGACAAACAACAAAATGACGACTCTGAAAGTGCAACAAATCAAAGCAACCTCCTTTCAGTACTAATGATTATTGTCGGTATTTCTATGCTGGTCGGAGGCGGTATTTTGTTTGTCGATGGCGCAGTTGCTATGGCAAAGTCGATAGGTATTAGTGAGGTGGTTATTGGCCTCACCATCGTCGCGATAGGTACCAGTATGCCAGAGCTTGTCACCTCTATTGTGGCAGCACTGAAAGGCGAAAGTGATATAGCGATTGGTAATGTTGTTGGTTCAAACCTATTTAACATTTTAGGAATTTTAGGAGTAACGGCCCTCATCCACCCTATTATCAGTAATGAGATAAGCCAAATAGACTGGGTGGTGATGATCGCATTAGCAGCAGTACTACTGCCCTTTGCTTACACAGGCCTGCGGATTGGTCGCCGAGAAGCTGCTGTTTTAGTCGCCAGCTATTTAGGCTATATCAGTTACTTAGTGATCCAAGCGTAAGTGTAAACGGTTCAGTCTATGCGATAGGGTAAAACAAAAAGCCTAAGACGATAACATCAGGACTAAACCATAAGCCAGCATGCTAATTCAGTATGCTGGCTTTTTTATTAATGACATTTGTCATCATAAACTGATGACGTTTGTGCCTGCACACATTCACGCCAATATTGAATACTAACTCTGCACTCAACACACACTTGAATAAACGGAGTTAATCATGAAAACATTATTTATTGCCGCTACCTTATCTTTAGTCAGTCAAACCAGTGTCGCAGATATCAGTAGTATTGATGCAGCAGCCAATACCATGAACCTTGAAGCGCTCAATCAAATCAGCCAGCAAAGTGTTGATTATGAACATGCATATGCCCAATACCGTATTGCAATTACTGCCAATATTTTAGGACAACGTGGTGTCGCAAAACGTGCGCTTACTGATGCACAAGCCACACTTGAAGCAGTTATCAGTCGTGAAGATCATGCTGAATCGATGACATTACTCGCGCAAATCTATGGCATGCAAATCGCTTATGACGGCGCTAAAGCCCAACAATTATCATCTAAAGCAGGCGCTTTATTACAGCAGGCTGAACAATTAAGTCCCGATAACCCTCGAATTGCATTAGTTAAAGCTATGAGTGCATTTTACACGCCTGCGCAATATGGTGGAGGTTACGACAAAGCCAGTGAGTTGGCCTCAATAGCCATTGCACGCTATCAAAACCCTTGTGATGAGATCTGTTGGGGACATGCTGAAGCTTACACTTGGCGAGGTCTTGCCAAACAAGAGCTCGGTCAACAAGACGCTGCAGAGCAGGACTGGCAACAAGCGTTAACCATTAATCCAGACTATGGTTGGGCTAACTTCCTGCTAAACCCAACCTCTACAGTGAATGCTAGTCAATAATGCCACGGGGCCTGTAAGCTACTGCTACCCATTGCCGATGGGTTGCAGTATGCTAACTTGTTAAGGAAAGGTTATGAATACTCAAGATACTGGCAATCAGTCTGCTCAAGGAATGGTTCACACGGATATGACCACTAACGAAAACAACCACCCAGAAAAAGCCTACAAGCAAAAAACGGCTTGGGTCTATTTGTTAAACCTCACTTTTTATTTCATACCTATTTGGTTTATGCGTGATGATGTTATGCGTGTAAGCATTAGTCTATTGCTATTAATTCCGTTCTTATACGGTTATTTTTGGGCTTATAAAAGTAGCCAAGCAAAAGCCATATACCCTATATCCTTAATGATTTCGACTGCGGTTATCGCCAGTTTATTTACCAGCGGCGGAATTTCATTTTTTAGTTTTGCGGGCTTTTTTATTGGTTTTTTTTACTCATTACGCACCAGCATTATCAGCTTTATCGCCATCAGTATTGGGTTATGGACACTAAACTATTTTGTAGGGTATCCCGCATTTTATTTCCCGCTATACGGCATGTTAATCGTGTTTGTGGTGGGATTATTTGGTGTAGTAGAACATAACAATGAGCGAATTAGACGTCAGCAACGTCAATCAAATGATGAAATTGCCAGTTTAGCGACTGCCCTTGAACGAGAAAGAATTGCTCGAGATCTTCACGATATTATGGGTCACAACTTATCGTCTATCGCCCTTAAAGCGCAGTTAGCGGAAAAACTCGTTGAAGCAGGAAACCTGCCTTTAGCAAAAGAACATTTGAGTCAATTAGCAGAAATAGCCAGAGACAGCCTTAGTCAAATCAGACAAACAGTATCGGATTATAAACATAAAGGCTTGGCTGACACCTTACAGCAATTAACCGCATCCCTTCGAGAGCAAAGCATAGAAGTGAACGTCAACGGTCAACTGCCCGAGATGCCCAAGTTATATGAATCACAACTAGGGTTAATGTTTACTGAACTAGTCAATAACATGCTCAAGCACGGCACCGCAACTGAATGTTGGTGGCAGTTTAGCCATCAAAACAACACCCTAAACGTACGTTTATCTGATAATTCATCAACACAGGCGATAGTGGAAGGGAATGGACTAAAAGGCATCGCAGAACGGGCTCAATTGCTCAAAGGCGCATTTAACTATCAAATTACCGATGGTTATCAGTTCACGATTTCATTGCCTCTTTCTACCGATAAGGACAGCTGATTCATGAAAATTTTACTGGCAGAGGATCAAGCTATGGTGAGAGGAGCGCTTTCAGCACTGCTCACTCTTAGCAATGATGAAACCATTGGCCCAGTTGAAGTCACAGAAGCCGAAGACGGCACTCAGGCTATTGCGTTACTCAAACAACACTCGTTTGATTTACTGCTCAGTGACATCGAAATGCCAGGGCATACAGGCCTTGAATTAGCGCAATGGCTTAAAGAACAGCAAGGTGCAGCACTGCAAACCAAAGTCATTATCTTAACCACCTTTGGTCGAGCCGGTTATATCAAGCGAGCGCTTGGCTGTGGCGTCGATGGCTTTTTATTAAAAGATGCCCCCACAGAAAGTTTATTATCGGCAATCAAGCAGGTCATGGCTGGCAAAAAGGTGATCGATCCTGAGCTTGCAATCAGTGCCATCGGGGATATTGATCCGCTAAATGATAAGGAACGAAAAGCGTTACGATTTGCCAGCGAAGGATTATCTACCAGTGATATTGCCGCAAAGCTGTTCATTGCCGAAGGGACAGTCAGGAATTACTTGTCTGAAGCGATCAGTAAGCTTAATGCCAGTAATCGTATTGATGCTGCCCGTATCGCTAAACAAAAAGGCTGGTTATAGCGTTGCTTAGCTGCCAAAAAGGGGAATATTATTGCCTTGTATTCAAACTCTGCTAAGATAGGCATAAATATCTGTATATATTTACAGTACTATTGTCTCTAGCAAGCATTCTCACTCGATAGTGAACTGTATAACTTATTGGATAACTCTGTTAACCCTTGCTAGCATGATAGCGCCAACACTCGACAATATGAAGGCATTGTGGATTTGCAACCATTGGATCAGGTTCCTATTACCGACTTAAAAGGCGTAGCCAAAAAAGTCGCTGAAAAACTCGATAAGCTGGGTATTAAAACAGTACAAGATGTGCTGTTTCATCTGCCTATGCGCTACGAAGATCGCACCCAAATCTATCCCATTGCGAGTTTATATCCTGCCATGTATGGCACTGTCGAAGCAGAAATCATTTCTACCCAAATTGTCCCTGGCCGCAAACGCATGCTGACCTGCACTATTGCAGACGACACAGGAATGCTAACCCTACGTTTCTTTAACTTTTCAGTTGCCCAACGTAATGGCATGCAAAACGGCGCGATTATTCGCGCTTATGGTGAAATTAAGCGCGGTAAAAGACACTTTGAGATTATTCATCCCGAATACAAGATAATCAAAGAAGGCGAGAATCCAGCATTAAGTGATTCACTGACCCCCATTTACCCTTCAACAGAAGGTCTTAAACAAGCCAGTTGGATTAAACTAACCGAACAAGCACTGACTCACCTAACTCACGGCGGGTTAACCGAGTTGCTCCCCGCCGAGTTGCAACCCAATAATATGAGTATTAGCCATGCTTTACAGTTAATACATAGGCCTCCCAATGACATCGAACAAGCTGACTTGGAGATGGGGATGCATCCAGCTCAGCAGCGGTTAGTGCAAGAAGAGTTATTGGCGCACAATTTAAGTATGCTAAAGCTGCGTCAACGTAACAACCTTGATAAAGCTGTCACACTTTCGGCAACAGGCCAACTACTAAACCCGTTTTTAAAAGCCCTGCCCTTCAAACCCACAGGGGCTCAACAGCGAGTGGTCGCAGACATAAGCCGAGATATTGAGAAACCAACACCAATGATGCGTTTAGTGCAAGGTGATGTCGGTTCAGGAAAAACCTTAGTTGCTGCACTGGCAGCGCTACAAGCCATTGAAAATGGCTACCAAGTGGCGATGATGGCACCCACCGAATTGTTGGCTGAACAACATGCTATTAATTTTGCAGCGTGGTTTGAGCCGCTCGGACTAAAAGTCGGCTGGCTTGCAGGTAAACTAAAAGGCAAGGCAAGGGCTCAATCACTAGCGGATATCGCTGATGGTAGCGCCAATATGGTCATTGGCACCCACGCCATCTTCCAAGAGCAAGTCAATTTTGACAAATTAGCACTGATAATTATCGATGAGCAGCATCGCTTTGGAGTGCATCAACGGTTGGGCCTACGTGAAAAAGGCATTAGCCAAGGTTTTCATCCTCATCAATTGATCATGACAGCCACTCCGATACCTCGCACATTAGCAATGACAGCTTATGCCGACTTAGAAACCTCTATCATTGATGAGCTACCACCTGGCAGAACGCCTGTCAGTACAGTTGCTGTGAGTGATAATCGCCGTGATGAAGTCATTGAGCGGGTCAAGCAAGCAGCCTTAAACGACAATCGACAAATTTATTGGGTCTGCACCTTAATTGAAGAATCTGAAGTGCTGGAATGCCAAGCTGCTGAAGATACAGCAGAAGAGCTCAGTCGTTTATTACCAGAGCTCAACATTGGTCTGGTGCATGGACGAATGAAAAGCGCAGAAAAACAGCAAATAATGGCTCAATTTAAAGCGGGTGAGCTACATTTACTAGTGGCAACCACTGTGATTGAAGTTGGTGTTGATGTACCCAATGCCAGTTTGATGATTATTGAAAACCCCGAAAGGCTGGGCTTAGCGCAATTACACCAATTACGTGGTCGTGTCGGTCGCGGCTCAGTCGTGAGTCATTGCCTACTGCTTTACAAAGCGCCATTGTCGCAAACAGCAACAAAACGACTTGGTGTATTAAGGTCGAGTAATGACGGTTTTGTTATTGCCCAAAAAGATTTAGAGATCCGCGGCCCAGGTGAAGTGCTCGGCACTCGTCAAACTGGGCTGGCAGAAATGAAAATAGCAGATTTGGTCAGAGACCAGTATTTAATTGAAAACACCCAAAAACTTGCCGCACATGTCATGCGACAAGTACCTGAAAATGTTGATGGCATCATTCACCGTTGGTTAGGTGATCGCCAGCAATACGTACAAGCATAAATTATTGTTAACTTAGGTCTATTATCACTAGACAAGCGTTAATAATATTGCAGAATGAGTGATGAGCTTGAGGCTAAACAATATTTATCTCGTGTTCAGTTCCACTTTTGATGTTTAAAGCTAAGGAATAGAAATGCAAGTCAATCAAGAAGACAGAGCAACACCACAATCGAGCCGTGCAGGTGGCAGCAATGCAGGTGTTATCGGCGTAACCATTGCCGTTATTTTGGCTGGTGCAGGTTATTTCTATTTCACGTCAGAGCCGTCTGAACCTGAGGTGATAGCCCCAACACCAGTACAATTGCCAGAGCCGGTGCCTGAACAGCCCATCGAGCAAGAGCCAATTGAAGAAGTGATTGTTGAACCAGAAGTGGTAGAGCCGACCGAAATCATTCCAACAGAACCTGAAGTGGTCGTTGAACCACTACCAGCACTGACCGAAAGTGATGATTTTGTAGAGCAAAAAACCATTGAAATGGCTGATGGAATGAAAATCGAATCCATCATCCTTAAAAAAGACATTGCTCGCCAGTTTGTGGTATTTGTCGACAACATGGCACAAGGTGAAGTCATTCATAAAGCCAGCCCTTTAAAAGGTCCTAAAGACAGCTTTAGCGTCAGTGAAATTACCGACAAAATCTACTTAAACCCAGACAGCTACCACCGTTATGATCTCTATGCAGACATGATAGCGGGCATGAATGATGAACAGTTAATCAGTACTTTTGAAGAGTTATCGCCTTTATTTGACGAAGCATTTGAAGAACTTGGTTATAGTGACATGAGCTTCAATGAACGTATGGTAGAAGCATTTGATGTGATTTTGGCAGCCCCCATTATCGAAGATCCAATTGAGCTGTCATCAATCAGTGTTAACTATTTATTTGTTGACCCTAAACTTGAGTCGCTACCTAACATTCAAAAATTAATGGTGCGCATGGGGCCTGAAAATACCAAGAAAATCAAAGGTGCTGTAAGAAAGCTTAAACAACAGCTAAACAACTAGCTTTTGTAGGTATTTTTAGTACTAGCCAACCTATCGCAGCCAAACCCTAATCGAATAAGAGCAAGTTACTCGATTAGGTTTGCAGTTCAAGCACCCACAAAATAGCGACCTTATGTCGCTATTTTTTGTTTTTGTGATGCTAAATATTACGGTACAATTGCTGACGTTATTAAATTAACAACAAGCTGCCATATTCATAGCGTCCAAACCCTATCGATGTGGCCATCTCAGCAAGGGATACCTGAGTCGTACCAGAGGCAATGTAGTGCAATTAGTATTTGATATTCTTTCATGGGGCGCATGGTCTCTAGACTTTCAAGATAAAGAAAGCTGGCGCCAATGGGATAATGCTGCCAACCCAACTACAGAAAATAAAACCTCTCCCGCTTTAGCTCACGTGCCAGCCATGCAACGTCGCCGTTTTAGCCGCTTAACTAAAATGATGCTGACTGCAGCCCATGACTGCCAACCCGCAAAACATTGCCGCAGCGTGTTTGCTTCTCGTCATGGCGAACTCACTCGCACACTGGGTTTATTACAAGATATTGTTGATAAAGAAGCGCTTTCTCCATTAGCTTTCAGCCAGTCAGTACACAACACAGCCAGTGGCATTTACGGTATAGTGAGTGGCAATACCGCAGCTTCAACTTCTGTTGCAGCAGGTGAAGAAAGCCTATCCCAAGCCATGATTGAAGCATTTGCGCAGCTAGCTGAAAACCCGGAACCGGTTCTGCTTGTCTTTGGTGACGATCCTGTCCCGCCTATTTACAATCAATACACCCAAGAATATGAATTACCTTTGGCAATGGGCTTATATCTTGCCCCAGCCAACAGCACTGAGCATCAGCACACTGTTCTAGGTCAATTGACGCTATCAAACGGCAATACAAACGAGTCCCAGCCAATCAGTTATGCGCAATTTATTCATGCTATTGCTTCGCAAACTTCGCTAACAGGTCAATTGGCTCATTGGCAGTGGCAATTGACGCCACAATTAGATCATGACCACACGACCCAGCGACATGAAAGTCGTTGATATTATAAGTTGCAGAGTATGACGAATAAAAACAGCGCAGTAGAGTTCCCTGAACCGGCCCCTTACTTAACGGGGCTAGCATATGTACCTCGTTGGATAGGTGGCACCTTATGTTATGTTGTTTTTGGTTTAGGTGGACTATTAAGCTCGCTCACTGTTTTACCTGTATTACGTTTGTGGCCGGGTACAAAACAGCAACGAATTGCCAGAGTACAAAAAGCGGTCCACATTATGTTTAAAGGTTTTGTGTGGATGCTCAGTGCAACCGGAGTCATTAAAGTCAGTACCAAAACGCTCCCTAGCTTAAGCGAGGCAAAAGGAGTGATAGTGGTGGCTAATCACCCAACCTTGGTTGATGTGGTGGTGTTAATCAGTTTAATGCCCAATGCCGGTTGTATTGTTAAACAAGGATTATGGCGCAACCCCTTTATACGCGGTGTATTAGCATCAGCAGGGTATATTCCTAATCGTGGTGCAGACTTGTTACTAAAAGACTGTCAGCAAGTGTTAGCAACAGATACAAACTTAATTATTTTCCCAGAAGGCACTCGTACCCTTGTGGGGGCTAAAACAAATCCATTTGCACGTGGCGCTGCAAATATCGCATTACGTACACAAACTGATATCATGCCAGTCATACTTCGTATTGATGTGGCCGGACTGACAAAGCAGCAACCTTGGTACGAACTACCAAGGCAAACAATCAATATGTCTGTAGAAATGGGCGCACCTTTTGAGTACCTAAGGTATGATGCTAGTCAAAACAATGAAGCTAAAATGGCCAGAGTTCTGACAAGAGAGTTGCAGCAGTATTACGCTGAGCAACTCACAGCATTACCGCCATTACGCAACATGAGCAAACATTAATTACACCAATCACAATTAGAATATTAATATGAATTTACACAACGAAATTAAGCAGCTCATTATTGACTGCCTCGACTTAGAAGATGTCAGTATCGACGATATTGAAACTGACGCACCACTATTTGGTGAAGGCTTAGGATTAGACTCAATCGATGCGCTTGAGCTAGGTTTAGCAATTAAAAAGCAATTCGATATCAAAATAGAAGCTAATTCAGAAGCAACTAAAGCACACTTTTACAGCGTAGCAAGCTTAGCTAGCTTTATTGAATCACAGCGTTCTTAGGAGTCATCATGGAAAATCGTGATCAAATCCTAGACATGTTGACGCAAATTTTAGTCAATGATTTTGAAATTGAAGCAGAAGATATCACCTTAGATGCTTCACTTTATGAAGCACTTGATTTAGACAGTATTGATGCTGTGGATTTAGTGATAAAGCTTCAACAAATGACCGGAAAAAAGATTCAACCAGAACAATTTAAAACAGTGCGTACAGTTGAAGATGTCGTTAATGCGATTGAAGGTTTAATGAAAGATTAATGGTGCTAGTACTGCAAATTATCACCGCCATCGCACTTATTTGCTACCCGATAGCGGTGTATTTAGGTTTGCAGTTCTTACCACCAGGCGCAATAGCATTACTGCTTTGTGCTGTATTAATTGCGCGACTTGCGCTGAGTAAGCAACAACTTAAGTCTATGGCGCTGCCGCTACTGGTGGGCATTGGACTCACAGCTGCGAGCTTTATTGCTAAACGCAATGATTGGTTACTGTTCTACCCAGTGGTGATAAACCTCACCATGCTAGGGCTATTTAGTTACTCACTAAAACAAGGCCCAAGTATGATTGAACGTTTGGCCAGATTAAAAGAACCAGATTTACCTGATTCGGCCATTGGTTATTTAAATAATGTTACCCGTTTATGGTGTGGATTATTTATCATCAATGGCAGTTTCGCGCTCTACACTGCACAGTTTGCCTCGCTTGAATGGTGGACGCTTTATAATGGATTCATTGCCTATATCCTCATGGGTTTATTACTCGGTGGAGAATGGTTAT
Organism: Shewanella sp. P1-14-1; assembly: GCF_001401775.1. Lineage (NCBI taxonomy): Bacteria > Pseudomonadati > Pseudomonadota > Gammaproteobacteria > Alteromonadales > Shewanellaceae > Shewanella > Shewanella sp. P1-14-1. The sequence goes on from NZ_LKTL01000018.1 coordinate 78,244, forward strand.
ATCGCAAATTTTGGTTGAAAAAACATGAATAACTTGCTGATAAACTGGCTACATAATGGCCCTAAAACGCAACAATTAATTAGTTTCAATCATCATGACATTGTGACGGGTTCACTGTTTACAGCCCATGTTGCCCATCTATTTGAACAACTTAATGCCAGCCCGATCAAACGTTGGTTACTCGCAGCTGAAACCAGTGATTTATTTGCTGCTGGCATGTGTGCAGCCTTGCTTGCAGGTAAGCAAGTGGTTTTGCCCGCTAATATCCAAGGTGGCACGCTAACTGAGCTAAACCATGCCTTTGATGGGGTAATTTCAGATCAACCTCTTAGTGAAGTTAAGCAATTTATTTTGCTTAAAAAAGAGCTCGGCCTTGCCAATAAATCTTGGCCTGAAACCAGCCAAATTGGCGAGTTAGTTTTATTCACATCAGGGAGTAGCGGCGAACCTAAAGCCATTGCAAAGTCAATTGAACAACTGGATGCTGAAGTCAGCATTTTAGAACAAACCTTTGCATCTCGACTGCCACAGTGCAGCGTTATTTCTACCGTTTCACATCAACATATTTATGGTTTGTTATTCAAAATATTGTGGCCTTTAGCTGCAAGTCGTCCGTTTTTAAGTGATCTCGTTGAATACCCTGAAACCTTAAGTTACTACATCGCCTTAATGCCGAACTTATGCTTGATAAGTAGCCCAGCCCAATTATCACGCTTGCCAGAAGCTTTGGAGTTTGAACAACAACAGTTAGCACCAAGTCTGATATTCAGTTCAGGTGGCCCTTTGTCATACGATGCCTCTCAGCACATTCATACCTGCTATGGTCAGTTCCCTATAGAGGTCTTTGGCAGCACAGAAACAGGCGGTATTGCCTATCGACGTCAAATGGAGCCAAACAGAACTTGGCTTCCTTTCAGCTGCGTTGAGATATGTGAGAATGATGAAGATGGTGCATTGATGCTCAAATCACCTTATTTACCTGCCAGTAATGGATGGATGAAGTGTGATGACAAGATTGAATTAGCTGAAGATGGCCGTTTTACCTTGTTACACCGACTCGACCGAATCGTAAAGGTGGAAGAAAAACGTTTATCTCTAGCGCAAATGGAAGGCTTGCTCTGCACTCATCCGTTTGTGAAAGAAGCTGCTGTGGTTCAACTAACCGAGCCAAGAATCATGCTAGGTGCGGCAATTTGCTTATCTGAAGAAGGATTAGAGCAGCTTGATGATGCCGGTAAATTAAGTGTCAATAATCACCTTAAAAAGCATCTATTAAGTCAGTTCGAACGAGTCACGTTACCACGCCGCTGGCGCTATCCTGATACATTACCGCTTAACGCACAGGGTAAGCGTGTACAAACCGATCTATTAGCAGTATTCAATGATGATTAAATCAGCGTTACCCCAAATATTAGCGCAACACAGCAATGAAGATGAGATCTGTTGGCGGATCTTTGTGTCTGCCGAGTTAGATTATTTTAAAGGCCACTTTGAAGAACAAGCCGTATTACCTGGCGTCACCCAACTTGATTGGGCAATTCAGCTTGGCTGCCAAGCATTTGGATACGAGCCTACCGTTGCCACGCTAGAAGTGCTTAAATTTCAACAATTAATGTTACCTGATACTGAAGTTGAGCTATTCATTAGCCATAATGCCGCCAAGTCAAAATTAACCTTTAGTTATCGTGATGGTGACAAACGGTTTGCTTCAGGCCGCATCGCATTAGCTTTGGCCTCTGCAACATGCAATAAGGATAGCCAATCATGAAACTGGCTCTGATTATTCCCAATTATAATCATCAACAAGCCATTGCTGACACATTAATCGCTTTAGCACCTTTAGGCTTGCCTTGTTATTTAGTTAACGATGGTAGTAATGATGAAACGCGTTATTTATTGCAATCATTAGCAGATAAGTATGATTGGGTAACCTTACTAACGCATCCCTTTAATCGAGGTAAAGGCGCAGCAGTTACCACAGGTCTGCGGGCAGCTTATGCAGATGGCTATAGCCATGCTTTGCAAATTGATGCCGACGGTCAGCACTGTCTAGATGATATTCCAGCCATGATTGAAGCCGCATCAGAACAACCTGTTGCGTTGATTTCAGGCAAACCCGAATACGATGAGTCAGTTCCTAAAGGGCGTTTATATGGCCGTTATATCACCCACTTTTGGGTGTGGGTTGAAACCCTGAGTTTTGATATTCAAGACTCAATGTGCGGTTTTAGGGTTTACCCTCTTGCTGCTACAGAGCAGCTATTTAAACAGCAAGCGTTAGGCGAACGCATGGACTTTGATATTGAAATCATGGTCAAGCTGCACTGGCAAGGTGTACCAATCAAGCATATTTCTACCAAGGTGATTTACCCTGAAGATGGCATTAGTCACTTTCAAGGTATTAAAGATAATGTCCGCATTTCAGCAATGCATACCGGCTTATTTTTCGGGATGCTAAAACGTTTGCCGCAAATTCTGTCAAAAAAAAACGCTAATAAGCACTGGTCAGCTATGGGTGAGCGTGGCAGTTATTGGGGAATTAAGCTCATTGCTGACAGCTATCGTTTAGGCGGTCATTGGCTTTGTAGAGCAATCATGTACCCTGTGATTTGCTACTTCTTCCTTACTGGCGTAACCGCAAGAAACGCCTCCATGGACTTTTTACGTCGAGTTAAGCGTAAACATCCGCAGCATGAACAATTATCTGATCCTGTTACTTGGCGAGACAGCCTGAAGCACTTTTTTGCTTTTGGAAATGCGGCACTGGATAGAATCGATGCATGGTGCGATCGTATTAAACTGGCACAGGTAGACTTTCCTGACAGACACGTTTTAGCAGACCAAGTGGCATCTGGCCAAGGTGCAGTATTATTGGTGTCTCACTTAGGTAACCTTGAACTTTGCCGTGCGATCTCTATCCACCAGCAACAAGTCAAAGTCAATGTGATGGTGCTGACCAGTCATGCAGAAAACTTTAATAACGTGCTAAAACAATTAAACCCAAATAGTGGTTTAAATCTGATTCAAGTCAATGAATTGGGACCAAGCACGGCGATGCTATTACAAGATAAAATTGCCGCTGGAGAATTAGTCGTTATCGCAGCAGACCGCACCTCATCTGATACTGCCGGTCGCGTTTTTTATAACGACTTTATTGATCAACAAGCTGCATTCCCACAAGGCCCCTTTATTCTAGCTGGGCTACTTGATTGTCCGGTTTACACTATGTTTTGTTTACAAGAGCATGGTCGTTATCGTGTCCATGTCGAACACTTGTCAGACAGTTTAAAAGGGCCTCGTAAAGGTCGAACAGAGCGATTAGCTGACGCGGCGACAGAATATAGCCGCCGACTTGAGCATTTTGCGACACAACAACCATTGCAATGGTTTAATTTTTACGATTTTTGGCGCCGTGATGAAGACTCCCAAAGAGATTCAGGCCCCACAGAAGTGACACCTTCGACTGAGCTGTCGTCGCCCTCACATTCAAGCAATCCCAATTTCAAGCAGGAACAGTAATACCATGAGCCAATCAACCACTTCTTCAGCAGCAACTTTGGCAACGGTCACTTTCGGTCAGCAATCTATTAGCTTAGAGCAAGTTGTCAGTGTCGCAAAAGGCGCACCAGTAAAGCTAAATGATAGCCAGCAATACCAAGAGTACATTCAAAAAGGCGCACGCTTTATTGATAGTCTCTTACATGAAGAAGGTGTGGTTTACGGGGTAACAACCGGTTATGGCGACTCATGTACTGTGACAGTCGGATTAGATTTAGTCCACGAGCTACCGCTGCATTTATCACGTTTTCACGGCTGTGGTTTAGGAGATATATTCTCGCCAATGCAGTCGCGTGCCATTATGGCTTGTCGTCTCAATTCCTTGGCTGTTGGTAAATCAGGTGTCACTTACGAGTTATTACAGCGTATTGAGCTACTGCTAAATTTAGACATTTGCCCTGTAATACCAGAAGAAGGATCGGTAGGCGCAAGTGGTGATTTAACCCCGTTATCTTATTTAGCAGCCGTTTTAGTCGGTGAGCGAGAAGTGACATATCAAGGTCAACGTCGCGCTACAAAAGACGTATACGCTGAGCTAAATATTGTGCCATTAACCCTTCGTCCAAAAGAAGGCTTAGCCTTAATGAATGGCACTGCGGTTATGACGGCTTTAGCTTGTTTAGCGTATGACCGAGCTCAGTACTTGGCACGATTATCAAGTCGTATCACCGCCATGGCATCATTAACGCTCAAAGGAAACTCGAACCACTTTGATGATATTTTATTTGATGCTAAGCCTCACCCAGGCCAAAACCAAATTGCCACCTGGATTCGTGAAGACTTAAATCACCATACCCATCCAAGAAACTCTGACAGACTGCAAGATCGCTACTCGATTCGCTGTGCTCCACATATTATTGGCGTACTGCAAGATGCATTACCTTTCATGCGTCAGTTTATTGAAACTGAATTAAACAGTGCTAATGACAACCCGATTGTCGATGGTGAAGGTGAGCATATTCTTCACGGTGGTCATTTCTATGGTGGCCACATCGCCTTTGTCATGGATTCAATGAAAAACACTGTGGCTAACTTAGCTGATTTAATTGACCGTCAAATGGCGTTAGTCATGGATCCTAAATTCAACAATGGGTTACCTGCTAATTTATCTGCAGCAACTGGCGCACGACAATCCATTAACCATGGCTTTAAAGCGGTACAAATTGGCGTATCCGCTTGGACTGCTGAGGCACTTAAAAATACAATGCCAGCCAGTGTTTTTTCACGCTCAACTGAATGCCACAACCAAGACAAAGTCAGTATGGGCACCATTGCAGCTCGAGACTGTATGCGAGTATTACAGTTGACTGAACAAGTCGCAGCTGCTGCACTGCTCGCAATGACTCAAGGTATTCACCTGCGAATTGCTCAACAAGAGTTGGCAGAAGAATCATTAACCCCTTCTTTGGCGAAAACCGTTCAACAAGTCAGTGCAGACTTTGAATTATTAACCGAAGATCGCCCACTTGAAGCCGTTTTACGTCAAAGTGTTAGCAAGATTCAGCTCGGTGAGTGGGAGGTCTGTTAACAATGAAAGCCATTTTTAGCACTGAATTAGAAATGATAGTGCCTTTTCATGATGTCGACTCTATGGGCATCACTTGGCATGGTAACTACTTACGCTATTTCGAGGTTGCCCGTTGTAAGTTACTTGACGAACTTGGCTATAACTATCGTCAAATGATGAATTCAGGCTATGCTTGGCCGATTGTTGATACCCAGCTTAAATATGTAAAAAGTAGCACCTTCGATCAAAAGCTCATTGTCCATGCCGCAATTGTTGAATGGGAAAATCGATTACGGATTAATTATCAAATTAAAGATGCTGACACCCAGCAACGCATCACCAAAGGCTATACCATTCAGGCTGCCGTTGAGATTAACACTGAAGAGTTGTGCTTCGTTACTCCGGATATATTTCGCGCGAGAATCCTGCCATTACTGGACGAATCAAGCCTCACTGATGAGCTCATTCAGGAACGTGAGCGATTATCATCACTGAAGGTGAGTGCGTCATGAAGTCCCTAGGCCGTTTTTACTGTGTACTCGTATTTTTCCTGCTAGTAGGTCAAACTTACGCATATGGCAATGGCGCAGACAAGACGAATGGCTTTGAGCTTAAGCAAGCTCAAACAAGTGAGCAAAGTGTCGGCGACACCACACAGACAAGCCTACCCGCTAATACAGTACCTAAAAAAATACAGCCAACAGCACTCAGCACAGCGCAAGTTGTCACTCTCTTTAATACGACCGCCTCCAACGAGCAGTTAACCCATCTTGCGAGCCAACTACAACTCGGGACGCAAGCCAAGGGGCTGTTTCAACAAACTCGCCATTTAGCGGTGTTAAAACGTCCACTAAAAAGTGCTGGTCAGTTTATGTTTAGCCAAGACATTGGCTTACTATGGCAACAGCAAACCCCTTTTAAAAGCACCTTGTTATTGAAGCAAAATACCCTGTTTCAACAAGACAGCTTTGGCAATATTCAACAAACAACAGCAAACCAAACCAGTTCAGCTATGGCAGAGCAACTACCGCAATTAATGCAAGGTCTTCTCACGGGGGATGTTGATGCGTTAGCTAAAGATTTTCATCTATACATGGCGCCCCAAATTGACCAACACAACCCATATTGGCAGCTGGGGTTAGTGGCCAAAGACCCGCTAATTGCTAAAGCCATCGGGGCTATGGTGCTCGAAGGACAGCAGCAAATACATCGCCTTACCATGCTATCTGAAAAGCCAACAATCGCCGAAAAAGACCAATTAAGCGGAGATAAAACCGTTATCGAGTTTGTGCATGTCAGCCCAACCCTTAGCAAAATGGATTTACAACAATTTGACCTTAAACCCACACCATCCGTGACTGAGGGTCAATAATGTCACGCCTTGCCAGCTGGTTTAACTCACCGCAACACGCATTATCACGATTTATCGTTTGGTGTTTACTCATCATAGTCGTCAGTGGATATGGGATAAATTTATGGCAAGCCGGTGCGACGATTCAAAGTAATATTTTGGCGATGCTGCCTAAAATATCAGAAGCACCACTGACCCAAACGGCATTAAATCGTGTCGAAAAACGCTTAGCCGATCAAGTTTATATCGGCCTGATTGCCGATAACAACGCTGAAGCGGTTAATGCGGCAACCCTGCTGATTAACCAGCTAAAACAAGAGCCAAGCGTCTTTACTGATGTTCGTAGTGGCGACAGTCATACCATGCAAGCCTTGAGCAAATACTACTTCTCAAAGCGGTTTATGTTACTGACAGAAAAACAACGGTCGGCACTTGGCATCACAGCACAAGGCTCGCCCTTATTAACGTCGAGCACACCCAAGCCATTGCCTCCTCAATGGCAAGGATTGCTCACTGCCGCGCAGCAACAGCTATATAGCGGTTTTGGTTTTGCCAGTAGCGCATTGTTAACGCAAGACCCACTACTGCTTTTTCCTGATAATTTACTGGCACTCGCGCCAATCAACTCGCTTTCCACTGAACAAGGAATACTGCTTGGTTCTAGCCAATCTCAGCCCGTTGCTATTGTTATTGCCAAAGGAGTACAAAGCGCTTTTAGTCCTCAAGGACAAGCAGATCAAAGCCGAGTGCTAACCGACAGCTTAGCGGAGATAAGCCGCCAATATCCTCAGATAGACACGATCCAAGCAGGCACCTTATTTCATGCCCAAGCAGCAACTGAAACCGCCAAATTTGAGATTTCGACCATTGGCAGCATCTCCCTAATTGGCGTGATGCTGTTAGTATGGTTCGCTTTTAGAAGTGTTATGCCGCTATCACTAGCCGTTGTGACACTTTCTAGCGGCTTTTTATTTGCCACAGTGGCCACACTCGCCCTATTTGGTGAAATGCACTTACTGACGCTGGTATTCGGTACTAGCTTAATTGGTGTGGCAATAGACTATAGCTTCCATTTTTACTGTGAAAAAATGGCGTTAAAAAACCAATCGGCCACTCAAGTCATTCAACGAATATTGCCAGCATTAACACTGGCATTAGTGACCAGCAGCATCGCATTTATCGCGATTGGTTTAACCCCTTTTCCCGGCATGCAGCAAGTCGCAATCTTTTGCGCTGCAGGCCTGTTTGGTGCTTATTTAACCCTAGTGTTTGCCTATCCTTTATTAGCCAATCATCGCTTACCTAGCGCGACTAAGGCATTATCATGGGCAAGTCGTTACCTAAATTGGTTAAATACAATCATCATCAGCCCCACTGATCGCAAGCTATCCAAAACAGCGATTGTGATGATGGTTGGCATACCTCTATTTATCGGCTTAGGTTTTACCCAACTCAGTAACGATGATGATATTCGTAACTTACAGCAAAGCCCTGATCGCATTGTCCAAGCCGAAAACCAGCTGAGGCAAATACTGAGTGGTGGCACTGACAATCAGTTTATTCTAGCCAGCGCTGATACCGAACAAGGTTTATTATCTCAGCTTGAACAGACTCAATCACTATTATCCCAAGCAGTAGAGGCAAACGAGATACAAAGCTTTGTTAGCCTAAGCCCCTATTTACCTAGCAAGTTGCAACAGCAGCAAAACTATCAAGCATATCAGGCACTCTACCTGCAGCACTTAGATGACATTACTGCAGGCCTTGGAATCGATGAATCCATTAAACCAGCGCTGCTCAAGCAGCTTGAGCAAGCAAGCAGCCAATTCATCGAACCAAACGCAGTGCTTAACATTGCAGGTGATGATTTAGCGGCATTATGGTTAGCACCATCAGAACACTCTCAAAGCCAGCAATATGGCAGTATTATCTTACTCGGCGGGATTAATGATTTAACAGCGTTAACACAACGAGTTAATGACAGCCAATTATCTATTACTGTAGTAGATAAAGTCGGTGAAATTTCTCAATTAATGAGCCAGTTTCGGCTCATTACATTGCAATTGTTGGCCCTAGTTTGCGCCATCGCTATTGTCATCTTTAGTGTAAGATTTGGTCTTAAATTGGCGGCAGCGATTGTGCTGGTTCCAGTCAGTTCCATTCTACTGACCTTAGCCAGTTTGGGTATTGTCGGTTCGCCATTAAGTTTGTTCCACGCGTTGGCATTAATTTTAGTGCTCGGTATTGGAATTGATTACAGTTTATTTTTTGCTTCGGTAAAACCGCATAAGAAGGCAGGGGCTAATGGAGTGATGATGGCAGTCTTTATGTCGGCTTGCTCAACATTGCTCGCTTTTGGATTGTTAGCACTCAGTCAAACCAATGCGATACATTATTTTGGCTTAACATTGTTGTTTGGGATCGGGTTTACCTTTTTACTCGCACCACTTATCAGTTTCATAACAAGAGAAGTTACCCAATATGGAAAGTAACCCATTCGGCACTAGCATGGATGAAAACAGTGCAAACTTACCTCAACATCTGCACGTCGATGTAGTGATTATAGGCGCAGGCCCTTCTGGCGCAGTAGCGGCTAGCTTATTACACCAGCAAAGAAAACGCGTATTGGTTGTAGAAAAGCAGCACTTCCCTCGATTCTCTATTGGAGAAAGTTTATTACCTTGCTGCATGCAATTTATTGAACAAGCCGGCATGTTGCCAGCAGTTGAAGCGGCGGGATTTCAATTTAAAAATGGCGCAGCATTTCGCCGAAATAATCAGTACACGACTTTTAATTTTACTGAAAAATTTACTCCCGGTCCTGGCACCACCTTTCAGGTACAACGAGGCCAGTTTGATAAGATATTGGCAGATACAGCGGTATCGCAAGGGGTAGAGATTCGCTATGGCCATAGTGTTAATGCTATCGACTTAGGCGAAAACCAACATGCCTCACCAGTGCTAACGGTGACTGATGAGCAAGCAAACAGTTATCAAATTACGGCACAATATGTACTTGATGCCAGCGGTTTTGGTCGAGTGCTTCCAAGGTTATTAGATCTTGAGCAAGCATCTAGCCTGCCTTCACGCAGTGCAATATTCACTCATATTGACGATAATATTACTGATGCAAATTTTGACAGAGAAAAAATTCTCATCAGCGTCCATCCGACACAAAAAGATATTTGGTATTGGCTTATTCCGTTCAGTAATGGCCGCTGCTCAATTGGGGTGGTCGCAGAGCCTCACTTAATTGAACATCACCAAGGTGATTTAGAGCAGCAATTATGGCAACTGATTAACGAAGAGCCTGGTTTAAAAGCGTTATTAAGCCAAGCTAAGGTCGTGCAAGAATGTGCGACGTTAAAAGGTTATTCAGCCAATGTGTCAACGTTAGCCACGCCTCAATTTGCACTATTAGGTAATGCTGGTGAGTTTTTAGATCCGGTATTTTCATCCGGTGTCACCATTGCAATGCAGTCAGCACAAATGGCTGCAACGACATTAGTGAAGCAGCTCGATGGCGAACAAGTTGATTGGGAGCAAGATTATGCCAAGCCCTTAATGCTTGGCGTAAATACCTTTAGAACTTATGTTCAAGCTTGGTATGACGGACGCTTCCAAGATGTAATTTTTTACAACGATCCTAATCAAACCATTAAACAAATGATTTGTTCCATCCTCGCAGGCTACGCTTGGGATACGAACAACCCTTTTGTTAAAGATTCAGAGCGCCGACTCAATATGATTGTTGATTTGTGCCGTGAACAAACGATAGCGAGTTAATCATGCGTCAATTAATGCCAGTCATAGGAATACTACTCGTCATGTTAACCACAGGCTGTAGCCACCAGCTACAGCGACAAACTTGCGTAAAGCTGACGCCAGAAGTGAATTATTGCTTGGCACCTTTGTTACAAAACAGCTCCAATAGCGAGCAAGTGTTAAGTCAGAAGATTAGCTTTACCCATGGTGAAAAGCATCACGAACTACTCACAGAACTTGCATTAGACACCTCAGAAATGACCTTAGTCGGCCTTGCTCCAATTGGACAGCCATTATTTACGGTCACCTATAACGGCGATGAAGTGTTAAGCCAACAGAACGTGTTAATGGGTGAAGATTTTAAAGCTGAGTATTTAATGGCAATTATGCAGCTGATATATTGGCCTCATGAGCAGGTCAATGGCTATTTAAACCAAGGTGAAATGATTGACTTTGATTGCCAACAACCACGATGCAGTGCGTTAATGGTGAATAAAAAACACGCGATTACAATTGATTACTCCGATGTTAACCCTTGGAAATCCAATGTGAGCTTACATTTTCCAGCCGCGAATATCACCCTAGTGATTACGCCATTGCTATAATGCAAAAATGTTGAGCCAGCAAAGTGCTATCTGGCTTTTCTAACATCACTGAATTTGAGATGAAACATTAACTATGAGCTGTGCCATAGCAATTACACAAATCGGGCTTTGTACGCCACTAGGCAATAGCAGTGAAGACGTGCTGCAAAACTTGCTATCAGCAAGCACTGACGCCATGGTGCTGCGTGATGACTTGCTGTTTAATGCAAGCACACGAGTCGGCGCCATTAATAATGCTAACCTTTTGGACATTCCTGCTGAATTGACGCAATTTGATTGCCGTAATAATCAATTGCTTTACACCGCCGCAGCCTCAATAACAGCCGATATCGAGCACGCTAAAAAGCAATACGGTGCAGATAGAGTGGCAGTGGTGCTAGGCACCAGCACATCAGGCATCTCTAAAGGCGAGGCAGCACTGGCCTATCATCAACAACATGGTGAATTTCCACCTAGCTATCATTATGCCCAACAAGAACTTGGCAGCACGAGCGACTTTTTGCGTCAGCTATATCAATTAAGCGGCCCTTGTTACACAGTTTCTACGGCATGTTCATCGAGTGCCAAAGTATTCGCTAGTGCTAAGAGATTACTTTTAGCTGATTTATGTGACGTTGTTATTGTTGGCGGTGTGGATAGTTTATGTCAATTAACGTTAAACGGCTTCAATGCCTTAGAGTCAGTGTCTAAAGGCTTATGTAATCCCTTTAGCCAACACCGTGATGGAATTAATATAGGTGAAGGTGCCGCCTTATTTGTGCTGAAAAAAGCACAGGAGGATGCGCAATCACGCTCGAAATCTCAGGTCTATTTAGCGGGTATTGGCGAGTCATCAGACGCTCACCATATTTCAGCGCCCCACCCTCAAGGCTTAGGTGCAATTAGCGCTATGCAGGCAGCACTTGCCGATGCCAGTATCACTTCTGCACAAATTTCTTACGTTAACTTGCATGGTACAGCAACGCCTAAAAATGATGCGATGGAATCCTTAGCCATGCAGCAAGTTTTTAATTCAAGCAATAACAACGAAGCGGCAAGCATCCCTTTATGTAGCTCGACAAAACCCTTAATTGGCCATTGCTTGGGCGCTGCTGGCGCCATTGAGGCGGCTTTTTGTTACTTATTGCTCAGTGACGCTAATCAGCAGCAACAATTACCGCCGCACGTATGGGATCAGCAACAAGATATGAATAACCCGATATTGCCATTCGTTACTCCAGGACAATCAGCCGAGCTCACATTCATCATGAGTAACTCGTTTGCCTTTGGCGGCAGTAATGCCAGTGTTATTTTTGCAAAAGCGGAGCATTAAAATGACTGAGCAACAGACCAAGCTAATCGCTCCTGAAACATTGCTATCGCAAGATATATCAGCCTTTGTGCCTCATAAAGCACCGATGATATTAGTGACACGCATTATTAAACATCAACCTGATAGCCTCACCACTGAAGTTGAGATCACTGAGCAAAGCGCTTATTTCAGTCAACAATTGAATGGCGTCCCTAACTATGTTGGTATCGAATACATGGCGCAAAGTATTGCCGCATTAGCAGGCGTGGAAGCGCACCTTATTGAAGATAAAATTCGAGTCGGCTTTTTATTGGGCACCCGTAAACTGAGCATGATGCAGCCAACGTATCTGCTCAATAACACATATCAAGTTGATGTGACTCGTTTATATCAAGAAGCATCAGGACTTGCGGTGTTCGATTGTCAAATTACTCTTGATAATGAAATCATTGCCTCAGCCAATGTTAATGTATTTCAGCCTCAAGATACCCAAGCTTATATCAATGAAACCTTATCGACTTAGGCTCGATATCAGTGACGAGCGTACTATGAACACAACGATTAATGTAAACCTGCAGTCCCTACGGAGAAACAATGACAACAACAAATAGAGTCCTAGTGACAGGTTCAAGTCGTGGTATAGGTAAAGCCATCGCGCTCAAACTTGCAGCGCAAGGCTTTAATATTGCCATCCATTTTCACAGTAACACTGCAGCGGCACAGCAAACTCAATCAGAAATCCAAGCCTTGGGTGTCGAAGCCAGTTTAATTCAATTTGATGTAGCAGACCGACAGGCTGCGAAGCTGCAAATTGAAGCTGATATTGAACAACATGGCGCTTATTACGGCGTGATTTTAAATGCAGGTATCACCAAAGATACTGCTTTCCCGGCAATGACAGAAGATGAATGGGACAGTGTTATTCACACCAACCTGGATGGATTTTATAATGTCATTCAGCCAACCATTATGCCAATGATCCAAGCTCGTAAAGGCGGTAGAATCATCACTATGGCATCAGTTTCTGGCATCGCTGGTAATCGAGGTCAAGTGAATTACAGCGCATCAAAAGCTGGACTTATCGGAGCGACAAAAGCACTGTCTTTGGAGCTTGCCAAACGCAAAATTACCGTCAACTGTATCGCACCAGGTTTAATTGAAACCGACATGGTTAGCGACTTCCCTAAGGACATGGTTAATCAAATCGTACCGATGCGCCGTATGGGTAAAGTGAATGAAATCGCCGGGCTCGCCAATTTCTTAATGTCTGAAGATGCAGCCTACATTACTCGCCAAGTGATTTCGGTCAATGGAGGCATGATATGAGCCATAGAGTTGTTATCACAGGTATTGGCGGTATTTCAGCATTGGGCCAAGACTGGCCAACTATCGCTAAACGGCTACAAGATAAATACAACTGTGTGATCACGATGACTGAGTGGGATAAATACCCTAATCTCAATACTCGTCTTGCCGCGCCAATAACCGATTTCGAGCAACCCAAGCATTACTCTCGAAAAAAAACCCGTTCCATGGGACGTGTCTCAATCATGGCAACGCGTGCCAGTGAAATTGCATTAGAAGATGCAGGCTTACTCGACGATCCGGTTGTGTCATCAGGAGATATGGGCATCGCTTACGGCTCATCAACTGGCAGTACAGACCCCATTATTGGTTTTGGTGACATGCTGAAACATGGCGATATGTCCGGCATCAATGCCACCAGTTATATTCGTATGATGGCCCATACTACCGCTGTCAATGTCGGCGTATTTTTCGGCCTAAAAGGCCGAGTGCATACAACAAGTAGCGCTTGCACTTCAGGAAGCCAAGCAATTGGCTACGCCTATGAAGCCATTAAGTTTGGACAGCAAAAACTGATGCTTGCAGGTGGCGGTGAAGAACTTTGCCCAACAGAAGCTGTAGTATTTGATACTTTATTTGCCACCAGCACGAAAAATGACTCACCAACAACGACACCAAGACCATTTGATCGTCAGCGCGACGGTTTGGTTATTGGAGAAGGCGCTTGCACCTTAGTGCTTGAGCAGCTTGAACACGCTGAAGCCCGTGGCGCTAAAATTTACGCGGAGCTCGTTGGGTTTGGCACTAATTCAGACGGGTTGCATATCACTCAACCCAATGCAGAAACAATGGAAGTGGCGATTCGATTGGCTATAAAGGATGCTGCAATCGCACCAGAGCAAGTGGGTTATATCAATGCCCATGGCACTGCAACTGATCGAGGCGATATTGCAGAATCACAAGCAACTTACGCAGTATTTGGTTCACATACCCCTATATCATCATTGAAAAGCTATACAGGGCACACCTTAGGTGCATGCGGCGCACTCGAAGCTTGGGTCAGTATAGAAATGATGAATGCAAATTGGTTTGCACCCAGCTTAAACCTTGATGAAGTTGACCCTGAGTGTGCACCATTAGATTACATTCAAGGCGAAATTCGCTCTATCAGCACAGACTATGTCATGAGTAATAACTTCGCCTTTGGCGGGATTAATACTTCGCTTATTTTTAAACGTTGGCAGGGATAAGACGCTTACCTAACGTACATGTAATTGTTGTAAACATTTTAGGTAGGACGTCGGCTTTACTCTTAACCATTTTGAGTAAAGCCATTTCTCACCTTTTATGACAGGCATTCCTTGGTGTAAAGATAAGGGTAAAGGCCCGTAACTATTATCGGTATTATTAAACACAACCAACCGTTTTTGTTTTGCTCGCACCGATTTCGATAACCTTGGAAAGTGCGTGTCTCCCCCTTGCTCAACATCATTAAGGTAAATTAAAACAGTTTTGAATCGTTGACCGCCATCTTTTAAAGCTTGTTCGCTGCCTTTATCGTTTGGGTGAAAAAAATCATAATGTGGCTTATATTCTTCCCCAACCTCATATTTAAGAACATTACTTAACTCACCGTTTTCGATAGGGATGTTGAAATAAGCAGCGATTTTCATCTCAATGTTAAGTAGCACCCAATCATTAGCAGTAGGCGCTAGTTGAGCCACAGAGCCTGTTCTAACATTACTCACAATATTTGAGCCACTCTCGCCATCAACAACCATAGAGCGCTTAAGCTCGCACAGTGCGCAGTTTTTTAGCCACAAACACTCAAAGTCAGTTAAGAAATCATCAACATAAAATAAGTTAATCTCAGGCGCTACCGATTCATACGTTAACTTAGAAAGGTCAGCCCTACGGATATCATTAAAGTCTAATAACGCTTCTTCATTGTCAGAAATTAAACCAAGTGACTCAGTTAACTGATTCACCTCTGAAATATGACGATTCTTCGTTAAAATTTGACTAGCTTTAGCAACAACGCCCTGTTGTAAATACAAATTTGCAGCAGCAATAATTGCCTCGGGATCGCCTTGCTTGAAAGCACTAAACAGATATGGTCGGAAGTCCACTCCCACCTCAGGGTGAAAATACAATATAAAAGCGGCTTTAAAATTAGCACCAGCAATATTCCCTTTGCACAGTTCAAAAAGGTACTTTAAGCCTATTTGTGGAGATTGCTGTAACAACAAGTCAGCCTTCATCAATAACGCTTCTTCGATAGCTAAATCAACCAAAGGTTGAAGCAACTCATCTGCCTTTGAAAAACGCTTATCTAGAATCAAAGCGTTTATCGTTTTTAATGCTTTTCTTGAATCTTCGCTTAAGGACATAGACTTCTTAATGATGTTAAACTGAACAATCAATACAGCTTAATGAAAAAACGATTAAGTACAACTTTGCAGACAAATAAAATTAGAAGAAATTAGAATCTTACTAAATAAATCAATGCGTTCACCATTAACTTCCAGTCATAAGGATATGTCATGAAACCAATGTGCTTATTGCCAATAGCCCTAATTGCCAGCTTCAGTTTACTCAGTCCAATCGCTCAGGCTGATACTTATACAAAGGAAGAATACCAACAGATATTTGCAGGTGATGATACCTATAAACAAGAGCAAGCCATTGAGTCTATTTTCTTCGTTGGTTTGAATGATCCCAGTACCTACCAATCGATTAAAACCAAGATAGATACCTTATTACCATCGGCCAAAGATAAGCATGTCATTGATAATATTGCCTGGTTAATAAAGGGGCTTGGCTATTCTGGCGATCCTCAATTTCGTGAATACCTAAACCAACTGGCACAAGGCGATGCTCATAAGAAAATCCGTAAATACGCCAAACGTGCACTAGCTGACTTATCAAAATTCGAGCAGTGGAACCCGATTTTACAAGACAAAAGTCAATACAACCCCGAGCAGTCTCATCGAGCTAATGTATATGCTGCAGCACTACGTAGTGACAACCTTGAGCTGATGAGAACGACGGCAAAACGTATCGCAAATGAGCGATTATTTGATAATTACATGCTGCAACAACTGGCAGCACAACTTAGCCCTATGCGTTTAATCGACGACAATAAGCTAGCCATAGATACTTACGCTTGGATAACACGTGCACTAGCGACCTCAGGTAATGAAGACTTTAAAGCTGATGTGGAAGCCGTCGCACAAAATGCAAAACAGAAAAAACTACGCAAATATGCCACTAAATATTTAGCGAAGTTTTATTAAGCCCATTGGTTAGTGATGCATGGGCGTTAATTCCTAAGTAATAAGCGGTAAGTCATAAACAATTTGTCATCAACATTAGTTATAGAGCATGACCACTTCATGCTCTTGTTATTAACAACCTTGATCTTTACAATGTATTAGAATAATCTTATTGAACAAAATCTAATACAAATCAAAGTGAGGTTCTAATGGTCACGGCAAGCACAACTTCGATTTCGGTAAATACCAAGCTGACAGGGGCACAAGCCACTGCAATCTGTTGGGAGTTAATTAAGCATGGTGCAATGCTAATTGATGTACGAAACCCTGATGAATTTGCGAGTGGCCATTTACCACAAGCCATAAACGTGCCGTTAACTGAATTACCGGTTTGGCTTGATGCCCATCATGTAGGGCAGCAATTTGTCGTATATTGTGGCGCCGGGATAAGAGCGCAAAAGGGTTGCGATATATTCGAGTCTAAAGGGTTCAATTGTGCAGTAAATGGTGGAGCAATGAAGGACTTACTGTGCTGCGAATCTTTAAGTCAGTAATCTAGTGAAGGGTACCCTCAACTAGGCCTATACGACGTGGTTGTGTCCTTGAATAATACCTAACGATTCTCTAAGAATTAGTAACTAAAATATAAGCCACTAAACGTAGCGCAGAGCTTACCTGCGCAATGTAATTGCACCTCAAGCTTAACCTTCGCTTTTTTACCATTATTAATTGCTTCGAAGACACTCATATCGGGTAACCCCGTCTCAGAAGAAGCTGATTTATCAGTCAGTGATTCTGGCCAAATCACTGTCACTATTGGCGCTTCGGTTACAGGAGCCAAATATCGAATGTTTGCATCGGCTAAAACAATATTACCTTCTACTCCAGCCAAGCGTTGTTGTAACCACAACATTCCCCACCCCGTTAGGGTCATTAAGGTATAAATACTGCCAGCAAACATAGTTTGATGAAGGTTAATATTGGGAGAAAGTGGCGCTGTAACAGTAAAGCATTGATTGTCAAAACTGAGCGGAGTAACTTGCATAAACTGACTCACAGGAATGGTTTGATGCCACGTCTGCGTTAACTCATTAAGTAAAACCGCTATCCTGGATGAGCCAGTATTCATGATGCCTTTCCGTTATACCTGAAGATTAAAGGTAACTGGACCATCGTTGAGCAATTCAACTTTCATATCTGCACCAAACTCACCCGTTTGCGTCACCACGCCTTGCTCTTGGCAATAGGCAACAAAAGCTTCATACAACTCATTAGCTTGTTCAGGGGTTGCAGCAGAAGAAAAGCTAGGACGTAACCCGCGGCCAGTATCTGCTGCTAAGGTGAATTGAGACACGACTAACAGTTCGCCACCTACCTGTTGCAGGTTGAGGTTCATCTTGCCATTTTCATCACCAAAAACACGGTAAGCCATCACTTTTTTAGCCAACTTACGCATTTTTTCCAAGTCATCATCTTTTTCAACACCAAGCAGCACTAATAAACCTTTATTAATGCTACCTGTGACATGCTTATCATCATCACGATGAACGGTGACACTGGCATGTGCCACCCGTTGAATTAACCCAATCAAAGTTACTTCCTATTAATCGACCCGAGAAAGCCGATATTCTACAAGATTATGCGCCCGTGTCAGGCTTAATCACAGGAATAGGTTTGATCAAGTGCTCAGAACCTTTAGGTAAAGATTTACCCACTTGCTTTAAACCTTCATCGGTCCACAACATAAAGCGACGTAATTCTTCAACTTGAATAGAATCAACAAATGTCGCAGCACCTTGAACCTGAATCACACCGCCATTTTCACGAACAACAAACTTTGCAAAATTAAGCTTTTGGTTTAATGAACCAATCAAAACCAACAGTTCTTTACTGCCGTGTAATTGCGGGTGAACGGCAAATAAACGGTTCGTTAAAATGCGATCTATTCCCTTTTCACTCATACTTGGTTGCAATACAAATTGATTATCGCCAAATTGCACAGCCACACTGGTAGGGCTGAGTTTAGTCGCTAAATAACTAGACTTAATCAATGCGTTATAAAGCGCATCAGCAGCTTGTTGGTCCGTCATTCCTGTCATGTCAATGCTGGCAGGGGCAGCAGATACAACACTTTCTGAAGTGTTATTATCTGTTGTTGCACAAGCCGATAAACCTAATACACATGCCGCTAAAATCAATTTTTTCATTTGCTTTCCTTATAGAATACAGACTGCACTACTGCCATAGCAGTAGGCTTTCATTGTGACTTCTGCTATTGAATGACATTTATAATTACCCCAAATGGGAGCGAAAAAGTCAGGCCACTTGCCCATGATAATGACAGAAGCCCAACAAAATTACTTAATATTTTGCTGATATACGCTTTATTAGACTCTTAGCAATCACGTTTTATTAGATGCCTGAGTGTTAAAAGTAGACGCTGCTTGATTACTCTTTTCTTGCTCACTTGCAGCGATACCATTGCTGTCATCACTGGCTTGCACCTCACTATTTTCCGAAGTGCTGTCAGCCAACATGTCTCTTTGTAAATATTCTGGCATTGCAGCGGTAATTTCAGCGCCAAGTAACACGATCATCCAAGACACATAGACCCAAACGAATAAGATAGGAATCGTCGCCAAAGCCCCATAAATGGCCTCATAACTCGGAAACTGAGTCACATAAAACGCGAATCCTTTCTTACCTGCTTCAAACAGCATTGCCGCAACGATAGCCCCAAGTAGCGCATGTAAAAATCGAACTTTTCTATTAGGAACAACCATATATAAAAGTAAGATTGATGCTACAGAAAACAACATTGGTAAACGCTCAACCAGCCAAGTCATCAGCCCTGAAATTTCTGCCATTTCAAATACTTTAAGTGACACGACATATGAGGTTGCCACTAAACTTGCCCCAATTAACACTGGACCTAAGGTCAGTACCATCCAATACATCGAAAAAGACACCACATAAGAGCGGGTCTCTGTGGTACGCCAAATATTGTTTAATGCTTTATCAATGGCAGAAATCAACATTAACGCTACGACCACTAACGCAATGACACCGACAAACGTGCCTTTCGAAGCATTTTCAACAAATTCATTGATATAGATTTGTACTGTGTCACCCGCTGCAGGTAAAAAATTGTCATAAATAAAACTTTCAATCTTGCCGCGGATCCCCTGAAATACAGGAAAAGCAGACAGCATCGACATGGTCACAGCAACCATTGGAACTAACGACAATAAGGTGACATAAGTTAAATGACCTGCTTTAACGTTAATTTGATCTTCAACCACACGTCGCTTTACATGGACGATAAATTTCCAAATACTGAGATTAATATTTTTTAAATACGCTACATCTATCTTATTTGTCACAATTTTCTCTGATTATTTATTTTCAATTACCGAGTTAACTTCGTACAATGTTATAACACGATAGTTACACTCCAAGGGAGTTTTTTAATGTCTCAACAAGGTTCAGCTGGCAATGTCATCGCCGCCATTGCCAGTGTTTTCTTCCCAGGCTTAGGGCAACTCGTTCAAGGCCGTATCATTGCTGCAATTTTATTCTTCGTGATCACTGCAGTGTGTTATTTCTTCTGGGTACTTATTATTCCCGCCATTATTGGAGCGGTGTTTCATCTTTGGAGCATCATTGATGCTGCCATGTT
The DNA here is from genome assembly GCF_001401775.1 of Shewanella sp. P1-14-1. NCBI lineage: Bacteria > Pseudomonadati > Pseudomonadota > Gammaproteobacteria > Alteromonadales > Shewanellaceae > Shewanella > Shewanella sp. P1-14-1. The sequence goes on from NZ_LKTL01000018.1 coordinate 98,580, forward strand.
TAAAGCAGATTAATTTAACGACAACATTTAAGAGAGCATAAGATGAAGAAATGGATATCACTTGCCTTCCTTAGCGCAAGCTTGTTACTAAGTGGCTGCCAAAGCGCCTATTACGGTGCAATGGAAAAAGTTGGCTATCACAAGCGTGACATCATGGTGGATCGCGTTCAAGAAGCAAAAGAGTCTCAAGAAGAAGCACAAGAACAATTCAGTTCAGCTCTCGAAGAGATGCAAGCACTACTCGCTTTCGATGGCGGCGATTTAGAAGACGCCTATAACAAAGCTAAAGATGAATATGAATCAGCTCAATCAGCAGCCGATGAAGTTGGTAGCCGCATTGATAAAGTTGAAGATGTGGCCGAAGCCTTATTCGAAGAGTGGGAAGCTGAAATTCAAGAAATCAGTAAAGCAAGCCTTCGTCGTAATAGCACTAATAAGTTAAACGAAACTGAGCGTTCGTATAATTCATTAGTCAAAGGCATGCGCCGTGCAGAAGCCAAAATGCCTCCGATTTTAACCGCGATGAAAGATAACATGCTGTACTTAAAGCATAACCTTAATGCCCAAGCCATTGGCGCAATTAAAGGCGAGTTTAATAGCTTACAATCTGACATTTCTAGCTTGATTTCAGAAATGAATAAATCAATTGCTGAATCAAATAAGTTTATTGAGGCAATGGAAAAAGGCTAACTGCCACCATTGATATCATGAAGCATAAAATGGCGCTTGAAGACCTCTACCTTCGACGCCATTTTTATTGAGCCTAGCCCGCCCTTTCGCCTAGTCCACAGTTATCGGGTAAGAAGATGTTAACTTAAACCGATTTGATTTATATTTCAGTTTGCCGCATTCAAGGTCGCTCTGTTAGTAGCAGTTTTTATATAAACGCACCATGTCTAAACGGTAAGAAGCCTAAAATGGTAACAGGTATAAATGGCAACAGCATCGCTAGCTGCACCAATATGGAAGTCTACTCGCTACATACATTTAACCCGTAACGTCTTATATTAATTGCTAACTTTTTAATGCTTACTTTTATTAGTTTACTATGGTGGATTCAATGAGCAGCCTAATGCATACCATGCGCTTTTTTATACTGCCGATTATTATCACTTTTCTATCATTAGGCTTATTAGAACACTTTCAAACTCATTGGATTGATTGGCAAGATACCCTACATTTTGCACCTTATTGGTTATTGGCGGCATCTTCATTAATTTGTTTACAATTTAACCGTAGTCGACTGTTTTATATAGGTTTGATGTTACTCACCTTTTACGCATTACAAAGTAACCGTCTGTTTTTATCGCCTGTCATTCATCAATTTTTACCGCTTTTTGGCACCTTGGTGATCACGCTATTTTGTTTTATTAAAGATCGCGGCGTCATCAGTGTGCACAGTTTTTATCGTATCGGTGGCATTGTTCTTTGTGGTTTAATCGCCTATTGCTGGGTGTATCTCACTGGCCAATACTCGGCAACGATTGGTCAATTTCAGCAAAGTATTGGGTTAACAATCGAGCAGTCCCCCTTGTATCTGCTCCCTATTTATCCACTGGCAATCATCTTACTGTGTAAGCTCAGTTGGAAAAGCAACTTAGCACAAACCAGCCTTGGTATTTGTTTACTGCTATGGCTGGGCTACTTTTTGGTGCCGACTAACCTGCCGTTATCTGTACTATTTAGCTGTATTGCGATTAGCTTTTTAATCACAGTCCTGTTCGACTCTTACTTTCTAGCTTATCGGGATGAACTCACGGGACTACCGTCACGTCGAGCCTTGTTTAATTTAAGCCTAGCTTTAGGCAGAAAGTACACGGTTGCTATGGTCGATATCGATCACTTCAAAAGCTTTAATGACACTTATGGGCACGATGTTGGTGATGATGTATTAAAATTGGTGGCAGTAAAATTATCCAAAGTCACTGGTGGCGGCAAAACCTTCCGTTATGGCGGCGAAGAGTTCACGATTGTATTTCCCCGTAAAGACATAGAACAAGTTTACTCTCATCTTGATGATGTGAGGCAAAGTATTGAAGATTATGACATTGTGCTGAGAGATGAAAATAGAAAGAACAGCTCAAAGAAACAGCGTAATAAAGCCCCTGTAAAAAAGAAAACCGTCAACGTTACCGTCTCTATTGGCTGTGCCGAGCACAAACCTGAACACAGCTTTGAGCAAAGCATGAAACTGGCAGATAAAGCCCTGTATCGAGCTAAAGACAGAGGTCGTAACCAAGTCAGGTTTTAATACTCTGCACCACTTTTATCGTCATCACCGCTTTTATTTATCACTGCTATTCATCACTGCGTAGCGATTAGCTTTATTGGTGTTTGTCACAAGATTAACATTCAAAAAAGGCCAAAGCGCAAAACGCTTCGGCCTTTTTATTACACAAGGTTCAGACAAAGGTGTTAACCAAGCTGACCTGCCACCATAAGCTCTCGGCTCTCAGGTATTTCATTGTACGACAATACATGTAAGCCTCTTGCAAATGCTAAAGCATAGCGGGCCAGTATCGGCCTAAGCTGTGGTGCAACCAACAGCAGTGGACTATGTCCTTGCTCTTTAGCGTCAGCTAAGATTTGCGGCATACCTTGTTGCAACTGAGCCAGTAACGTTGGATCAACAGGGAAGCTATCCAGCGCGACCTGACCTTGCTGCTGCGATTGGGTTAAGGCGTTCATTAAGGTTTGCTCAAGCTCTGGCGCTAATGTCAGTACATTCAATTTGGGTTCAGCGCCAGCAATACTATGCACTATGTTATTTCTTAAAGCACAACGCACATCTGCAGCTAACAGTACTGGATCTTTACTGTTTTCACTGCAATCAAGTAGTGTGGTTGCAATTGTGCGGATATCTTTTAATGACACCTGCTCTTTCAGTAATAACCGATACACTTTTAACTGCACAATTGGACTTAACGCACCGTTAAGCGCTTCCGCTAACTTGGGCGATTGCTTTGCCAAGCGATCACTGAGTGCCAACACATCATCGTGTTGTAACATGTCAGGCAAGTTTTCACGGATCAGCTTACTGACGTGTGTCGCTATCACAGTGGCATTGTCCACCACCGAATAACCTAAGTTTAATGCTCTCGCTTTAGCGTCTTGGTCAATCCAAATCGCGTCCATGTTATAGGCTGGCTCTTTAGTAATGATTCCATCAATATCACCAAATACCGGCCCACTTTGAATCGCCATCAGTTTTTCAGCTTGCAACTCCGCTGTCGCTGTTGGGTTACCCATCATATTAATTTGATAAGCATTTGGCGCTAACGATAAGTTATCCCTCACCCGCACTTCTGCGAGTAAAAAGCCCGCTTGTTCGGACAAGGTGCGGCGGATCCCTGTTAGGCGTTTCTGTAACTCAGCGCCTTTAGTCCGCTCAACTAAATGCACTAGCTGATACCCCAAACGTACTTCAATCAAATCGGTATAAGGTAATGCATCCCAACTTGGTGGCGATGGTTCTGTAGTATTGCTTTCCAGTCGCTCTTCAAGCTTGGTTTCAACAATGGCGGGTTTATGCTGACTTTGCTTCCAAGAAGCAAAAGCCAATAAAGCAGCGAAAGAAATAAATACCATGCCAGGCATACCTGGCACTAAACCTAAAATCAGCATTACCAATGCTGCTGTTGCTAAGGTTTTTGGGTTTGCAAGCAGTTGCTTTTGCAACTGCTCAGGCATTTCTTCAGCATCCGAAACACGGGTTACAATAATCGCCGCTGCGGTAGCTAATAGTAATGATGGGATTTGAGCAACAAGACCGTCACCAATGGTCAGTAAGGCAAACGTCTTAAATGCATCAGCTGCGCCCATACCATGCATAAACACACCAATGGCAATACCACCAATAATGTTAATCAGCAGGATCAAGATGCCAGCAATAGCGTCACCACGCACAAATTTAGACGCACCATCCATCGAACCATAGAAATCTGCTTCTCGAGCAACTTCTTGACGTCGAACACGGGCTTGTTCTTGACTTAAAATCCCAGCATTTAAATCAGCATCAATTGCCATTTGCTTACCAGGCAACGCATCCAGAGTAAAACGTGCTGAAACCTCTGATATCCTTTCACCACCTTTGGTAATCACCACAAAGTTGATAATCATCAGAATTAAGAAGATCACGGCGCCTACGACATAGTTACCGCCAATCACCACTTCACCAAATGCTTGAATGACTTTACCTGCCGAGTCTCCACCATTGTGGCCTTCGATTAACACCACACGAGTTGAGGCAACGTTCAAAGTTAATCGCATTAAGGTGGCGAGTAGCAATATCGTCGGAAATACCGAAAACTCTAAAGGCCGACGTATGGATACACTGACTAGCAACACCATTACTGCAAGTACGATGTTAAACGTAAATAAAATATCCAACAGCCAAGGTGGCAATGGCAAGATGACCATCGCCAGAACGGCTAATAACATTATCGGAATACCGATGTAGCTTCGATTGCCAGTAAAGACTTGTGCAAACCAATTCATGGTTTAATGGTTCCTTTAATCATGTCGTAAATGGGGAGGAATATAAAAATGCGGCAATGGTTCAGGCTTCTCTTGGCTGCCTGTTCTTGCTGCTTTGATTTGCAACACGTAACTCAGCACATGCGCAATAGCGACAAACAATGCCGCTGGAATTTGTTGTTCAATCTTAGTGGAATAATAAATCGCACGAGCCAGTGCTGGGATTTCAATAATTTCAACCGCATTACGTTTTGCTACATCACGCATATAAAGCGCCAGTTCGTCCACTCCTTTAGCAATAACATAAGGCGCATCTGCTTTATCAGCGTCATAACGAAGTGCAACTGAATAATGAGTAGGGTTAACCAGTAATACATCGGCTTGTGGCACAGCAACATCAGCACGAGAGCGGCTAATTTTTTGCTGCATTTGGCGAATTTTAGCTTTAATTTCTGGCTTACCGTCTTGCTGTTTATGCTCATCTTTCACTTCTTGATGAGACATTTTTAGCTCGTTATGATGATGCCAATACTGATATGGCACATCGATAAATGTGATAATCAGCAGACCGACGCCTAAATAAAACATCCCAGTTGATATCGTATCAATGCTGTATTTAACGGCTTCATCTACTGGCAGCTGACTACTTGCCATAATGCCTTGCAAGTTACTCTGCAAAAAATACAGCATGATGCTGACTAGCAAAGTGATTTTTAAGACCGATTTAACCAACTCCACCAATGATTTAATTGACACCATTCGCCCTAAGCCAGCAATGGGATCAATACGGCTATATTTGAAGAAGGCATTTTTAATACTAAATAGCGGCCCACCAGGTAATGCGCCTGCAATCATGCCGATAGCGGCCACTAAGATAAATAACGGCCCAAGAAGATGTAGAATTCCGACAATCGCAGCCCCCATATGCATTTCTAGCATTTTGGGCTCATTTAACTGCTCTTTAGTAAGATTCATATTGAAGCGAGTAATTTCGGCCATTTCACTGCCTATCCACTCGGCGCTGCTCGTTAGCATGACAGCGCAACCAATGATCAGCGCTGATGCGGCTAAGTCTTTAGAGCGTGGAACTTGCCCTTGCTCTCGGGCTTTTTTGAGTTTTTGTGGTGTTGCCTGTTCAGTTTTACTTTGGCCGGTATCTTTATTGCTCATCACTAGCCCCCGATAAACTGATGCATGCTAGATAAAGCATCGAGGCAAATGTCACTATAGCGACTGGCAAGGCCGCTAAACGAAAAGAATACGCACAGCAGCCCCATTAACATCGACATAGGAAAACCTAAGGCAAACACGTTTAATGAAGGCGCAGATTTACTCAACACACCAAAAGTTAAATTAACCATCAACATAGCGACAATCGCAGGTAAAGCCAGCATAAATGCGGCCGCAAATAACCAGCCGACTCGCTCAACCAGTCCCATTAAAGGCAACTCAAATATGCCCATGCCAATTGGCCACAAATAAAAGCTATCAACGATAACGCCAATAGCAACTAAGTGACCGTCTAACGCCAAAAATAATAACGTGCCATACAGTAAAAACCATTGACCAAGAATAGGATTAGAGTTGCCGTTAGCAGGGTCGTTCATAATGGCCATTGCCAAGCCCATTTGCATTGACATCATCGCGCCCATCTTGGTCATTACACTGATCATGATCAGTAAGAATAATGCCAACATAAAGCCAACAAGCAATTGCTCAACGGCCAATAACGCAGCCCCTAGTGAGATAGCGTCAACGGCAGGCACTGGGGGTAAAATTGGCGCCACCAGAGCACTCAACAGCATGGCAAATAGCAGTCGTATTTTGACCGGAATATAGTTACTGCTTAAAAAAGGCATCACAATAAATGCCCCCATAAACCGACAAAATGGCCACCAAAATGAGCCAATAAAAGCACTGATTTGTACCGATGTTAACGACAACATCAGTTGCTATCTACCCAGTCAAAATTCAGCGGCTCAGCCATGCTAAATGCGTTCATCTACTCGCCTAACCAATCACATGGGGAATACTGAAAAATAGCCGCTCAAACAAGTCACTGATTTTCATCAACAACCACTCACCTGCAAATAACACCATCAACAGCGTTAACACTAAGCGAGGTAAAAAGCTTAATGTTTGCTCATTCACTTGGGTCGCCGCTTGGAACACAGCGACAATCAGTCCCACAATCAAGCCTGGCACGACCAATACGCCCACCATCATCACCACTAAAAATATCGCTTCAGCAAAAAATGACGTTAGCTCGTTTACATCCATCTTATTGCTCCCGCAGGTGGCCGCTTCAGCTGTTCAATCATCTGATTTGTACTGGTCATTAAAATCCATGCTAGATGTATCATCGTCTACCCTAGCTAGCCAAAGCTGCCTGTTAACGTACCCACAGTCATTGCCCAACCATCCACTAACACGAACACCATGAGTTTAAATGGTAGAGATATAATCAATGGCGACAGCATCATCATCCCCATCGACATCAAGACGCTCGCAACCACTAAATCAATCACTAGAAAGGGAATATAAAGTAGGAAGCCAATTTGAAATGCTGTTTTCAGCTCGCTCAATACAAATGCAGGCATCAAAACAAAGAAGGGGATTTCGTCTGCGGTTAATGTCACTGGCTCATTAGCAATTTTTAGCATTTGCTCTAAATCTGTTTCACGAGTTTGCGCCAACATAAATTGTCGTAAAGGCACTTCTGCCCTCACAATCAATTCTGTTAATTCAATTTCACCCTTGTCATAGGGTAAAAATGCATCTTCATAAATCACATCACCAACGGGGCGCATAATAAAAATAGACATGACTAAAGCAATGCCAATTAACACTTTATTAGGTGGACTTTGTTGTAAGCCCAACGCCTGCCTCAAAATTGCTAACACAATGATAATTCGAGTAAAGCTTGTCATCATCATCAACATCGCAGGTAAAAAACTTAGCAAGGTCATCATGGCTAAGATTTCTAACTTGACGTTCACGGTTTGCGACTGGTCGCCGTCCGCTAAAGTGAATAAGGTTAATCCATCATTAGCATAAGCACTGGGTGCTAATAGGCATAACAGAAGCAGGATGACACGAACCATATTAGTCGTTTGCTCCAGTTAAGCTTATCGCTTCCACTTCAAGCAATCTCACACCATATCGGCCATTCACTTCAACCACTTCACCACGACCTAACAAAGCACCATTAACACGAATATCCAATGGTTCGCCTACCATGCGATCCAATGCAACAACGTCGCCTTCTCCCATTTGGGTTAGCTCACCTAAAGACATTTCTGTACTCGCTAATTCCAATGTCACTTGCACTGGTAACTGGTGAAAAAATGACATCTCTTTTAAGGTTTTAGCCTTTGGAGCAGGTTGTGGCTCTGCTAGGGTATCTTCTAATAACAGATCATCATCAAGTAAGAATTCATCATCTTGTAAAAGTATATTTTCAGGCATGGGTAGAGTCCTCTGGGTGAAACGCTTCCTGGGTAAGTTTGGCGACCATTTGTCCATCATCATTATGAACAGTGGCATAAAATAGGGGTCTGCGACCGATAGTCACTGGGCAACGAGAATGCAAACTCATCGGTAAAATATCACCGACTTTCAAGCCTTCTAATGACGTCACAGGCATTAATTGATGACCAATTTCTAACGTGGCTTTTATCGGAATTTGTCTTAAACGCTGACTTAATTGGCTATTGAGGTTTTCAGCAGCTTGATATTCACTTGGCTGTTCAGCCATCAATCCCAAAGCAAATTCTGTCATGCATAACATCATTGGCGGGCCAACATGTTCTGCTGGAAAGCTCAGAGTCCAAGCAAGAGGCACCTCTAATGGCGTGGTATTCACCACCAATTCAAGATCTAAGCCGTCGTCATCGAGTTCAGTTATCGGTAAAACGTCCAACGCAGAACGCAATAAACGCTTCACCAAACGAAACTCAGACAAACTAGGCGCCCGTAAAGGTGACTGTAACGGGCTAGAGAAACTACCGTAATAACCGCTAGCTAACTGATCTAACGTACATTTATCAATTCGCCACCAAGCCAGCGGAGTTCGGCGGTAACTCATCAAAAACCACGCGTGGTTTAAGTCAGGTGTTACTGTATTCAAATCGGTTGAAAGCGATACTTTTGACAATGCGTGATGACCTTGGCCAATAATCGGCCCTAATAAGTCATTTATATTGTCGAGCAGCGTTCTATGGCAACGCTCTAGTTGCAATACTAGTCGGCTGCGTGCAAGTTTCTCTTGAACTAACGCAACGGCTCTCACTTTTGGAAGCTGCTGCTTCTTAATCAAACTTGCTTTAGCTGTGGTTTTCATTTTAATTTAAAACTCACTTAACTATAAAATATCCATAAATTAATAACCGTAATAATATGTATCAAAATTATATTATCACCCACACGCAACTGAACTAAAAACGACCACCTTATTAATATACAAACAATTCAGGCGACATTTTTTTGGCAAACAAATATATTTTGACAACCAAATATAATAAATCAGCTAGTAGTACATATAACAACGACCACAGAAACAGATAATCAAAACAAATAACCAACAACACTTAAATAATAAATAAATACCAAATATAAAAACAAAAAAATAAATATTATTACAAAGCGACTATAATCGTAAAAAACTTTAAATTTATTTTAAAATAACAAAAATTAATTTTTAAATTCAATAAAATCAGATACTTAAAAACCAGATAACTGTGTCTAGTTTCTATATAACTTAGAGGAATCAGTATTTCGGCAAGATACTACATCATTTAAATAACGAAAGACAATGACATATATATGAACAAACAATAAAGCTTGCACTATTTAAAACTTTTTATAAAAATTCATTTTAATCATTTTTCTTTTAGTGTTTAATACTGCAAAACTTTATTACGTTACAAACATAACAAATAAAAATAGGATGTTAGTAATTGAAAAAAATAATACTGATTACAATTATCGCATTTATTTTTCCGCTTAAATCGTATGCAGGAGTAATAGAGAATAAATATCAAACCAAGATGGAAAAATCTTCTTGGGAGTTCAGTGGAAATATATTTCACTGTGAAATAAGCCACCAAGTGGATGGGTTCGGAGACTTTATGCTCACCGCCACGCCTGGTGACGAGTTATTCATTAGTTTAACTGCTGACTGGCTGAGCCTGCGTGATCATGCCAGCGAAATAATAATTGAATCTTCTTCATGGCAGCAGCAGAACAACGCCCCTTTTGCACAATCAGAACTAAACTGGCAAGGTCATACCGCTAAAACGAGCCGAAACAGCGCAGCTTTTTTAGAGGCCTTAGAGCAAGGGCTCACGTGGCAAGTCAATATTGATCCAGGTAAAAATATCAAATATAAGGTGAATTCTTCACCCGTCTCTACTCGTGCCATCGTAAGAGAATTTAGATTATGTAAGCAAAACCTGCTGCCTAAGCCTTTTTCCTATGTACGCAGAGTGGATATGCAGTTTAATAGCAACTCGACACATCTATCTCCTGAGTACGAGCAGGATTTAATCGCAATTGCTCGCTATATTGCGGCTGATGACAATGTCACAGAAGTCCTTATCGATGGGCATGCTGACGCATCAGGAGATCACTTTGTGAACTTGCAATTAAGCAAGGAGCGCGCTTTTGAAGTTCAAGCAAGATTAATTGAGCTTGGCGTGCCCAATACAATGATTCAAGTGCGCCATCATGGCACAAGAACCCCCATTGCCAGTAATAATAGTGCCCAAGGACGTGAGCTGAACCGTCGCGTTATGGTGAGATTAGTTAAAACGAACAACCTTACCGCTCTCAAAACGCAGAAGGCCAGTCGATGAGTCAGCAATACTCAATCCAGTTGGTCGATTGCCAACTGTGTGAAACCGCTGCCGCATTATTGCTAAGCAATGGCTTTCAGTTATGGGGCAATCAACAGCCATCGCCTTGGCTGAATCTGGTGAATTTATCAGATTGTGAACCTGAACAAGTAGCACAGCGTTTAGCCATGTACCCGAGTAAGAATCAGATTGCCTTACTTGATCCAGAACAAACCGAATTGGCTAGTATTGCAATGCAGTCAGGAGTGCAAGATTACCTATTGCAGCCGATTGATAATCAACAACTTATTGCACTGTTAACCCGTCTAAAAACTTTAGATAAAATTGATTCAGACATCGTTGCATCATCCGCTGTTAGTCGTCAATTATTGATGCTTGCTCAACGTGCAGCAGTCACCAATGCTACGGTATTATTGACTGGTGAAAGTGGTACAGGTAAAGAGCCATTAGCCCGTTATATTCATCGTCACTCCAATCGTTCACAAGCCCCATTAATTTCGATCAACTGTGCGGCTATTCCTGAAAGTATTTTAGAGTCAATTCTATTTGGCCATGTCAAAGGCGCCTTTACCGGAGCTGTCAGCGATCAATCAGGTAAGTTTGAACAAGCCAATGGTGGCACTTTACTGTTAGATGAAATCGGCGAAATGCCGCTCGTCTTACAAGCTAAATTACTGCGAGTTTTACAAGAGCGCGAAGTTGAAAGAATTGGCAGCCATAAAGCGATACCACTCGATATTCGCGTGATTGCATCAACAAATAAAGACTTACGCAAAGCTGTTGAGAATGGTGAGTTTAGGCAAGATCTATTCTACCGCTTAGATGTATTACCGCTAAAAATTACCCCACTAAGACAACGTCGTGAAGACATCATGCCTATTGCAGAGCACTTTTTAGACATGTACCACAACAATAACTCTGAACAAGTCTGTTACTTCAGTGATCAGGCCCGTAGTGTACTGCTCGGCCATGACTGGAGTGGCAATGTAAGAGAGCTTGAAAATACAATTCAGCGCGCATTAATCATGCGCCGTGGTCAAGCTATTCAGACCGCTGACTTAGGCATAGAAGCAGAACAAACTGCTCAGTTAGCGCCTCAACAAAGTGGCCTGAAAGACTCTAAACGACAAGCAGAGTTTCAATACATCATAGACACACTGAAACGCTTCAATGGTCAGCGAAACCTCACCGCAGAATCTCTTGGCATGACAACACGTGCATTGCGTTACAAGCTTGCTCAAATGCGCGAACAAGGGATAGACATAGACCTTGCTCTTGGCAAAGTAGCGTAATTACCCTCTAGCAAATAGATAGGAAAACCAATGGCTAATGCAACCATGGTCAGTGCACCAATGACCAACGTTCAAACATTAATGGACCAAATGAATGTCCATTCAGAAATGGCCAAAGGCGCCATCAAAGTCGGTCCAAATCCGAGAGACTTTGGCACTCAACACCCTTCATTCACTGAATTGATGGAGCAAAAGGTTGCTGCAGTTAACACCGACCAAAACACCTCATCAGCACTTATGCGTGCTGTCGATAGTGGCGAAAGTGATGATTTAGTTGGTGCCATGGTGGCCTCACAAAAAGCCAGTTTGTCATTCGCCACTATGATTCAAATTCGAAACCGTTTGGTACAAGCGTTCGATGACGTAATGAAAATGCCGATTTAATCAATATTGATATAAATCAGTTCATTAACGATAAGTTTCAATAGCCTAAACCGCCTTAGTGCAAGGAAATTAGACACAATGCCTACAACTCTTACTCAAACTAGCCAACCCGTTACCGAGGTTGGAGAGAAAAAATCGCCTTTTGCGACGATAAAAGAGAAATGGACCAGTTTCAATCAAGGCGATAAACAAGTTGCCGTACTTGCGGTTTTCGCCATCGTCGTGGCCTGCGTCATCGTGCTTATGTTATGGACCGCAAGCCAAGGCTACCGACCTTTATACGGTAGCCAGGAAAAAGTCGAAACGGCGCAAATTATTGAAGTCCTTGAAACTGAAGGAATAAGCTATCGTCTTGATACTAATTCTGGGTTAGTTTTAGTGCCTGAAGACAGACTCGGCAAAGCGCGAATGATTTTGGCAGCCCGTGGCGTGAAAGCACAAATGCCGATGGGAATGGAGTCACTAGATAGTTCAGGGATTGGTACTAGCCAATTTATGGAGCAAGCTAAATATCGCTACAGTCTTGAAGGTGAACTCTCTCGTACCATTATGGCGCTACGTGCCGTTCGTACAGCCAGAGTGCATTTAGCTATTCCTAAAAAAACCCTATTTATTAGGCAGCAACCTGAATTGCCTTCGGCATCGGTCATGCTTGATCTTTATGCAGGTAGCAACATTCAATCAGAACAGGTTGAATCAATTGTCAATCTGGTTGCAGGCAGTGTCACAGGAATGACTGCAGAGCAAGTACAAGTTGTCGACCAACAAGGTAATCACTTAAGCTCAGCGTTAACCCTCAATAATGACATTACCCAAGCACGAGATCGCCAGCTCAAGTACACCCACGAGCTAGAGCAAAGCCTCATCAACCGTGCTTCAAGTATGTTAATGCCAATCCTTGGGCAAGAAAATTTCCAAGTTCAGGTCGCTGCGCAAGTTAATTTTAATCAAGTCGAAGAAACGAATGAGTCACTCGACCCTCAATCTGTTATGCGCAACGAACAGCAAAGCTCAAATGAAGTCAATGGTGACTTGGCTATGGGAATACCCGGTGCGCTCAGTAACCAGCCTCCAGCTGCAGAAGGTACTGAAACCAATCAACGCCGCAATGTCACTCAGCAAACTCAACGTAATTTTGATGTAGGACGTTCGGTTAAACATACCCGCTACCAACAAATGCAATTAGAGAACCTGTCAATTTCTGTGTTGTTAAATAATCAAGCTGCAGGCGAAAACGGTTGGACTGAAGCCCAACTTGAATCAATGAGCAACATGGTCCAAGACGCCATTGGTTTTACCGCTGCGCGTGGCGATCAATTTAGTATCAATAGTTTTGATTTTGCGCCAGTGAAAGTAGCTGAATTCCAGCCTATGCCATGGTGGCAAACAGAAGGTTACGAGTCATACCTGCGTTACTTTATTGGGTTACTACTCGGTATTGGACTGATTTTCTTTGTCTTACGTCCGTTAGTTCGCCACTTAACTAAAACCGTTGACTTAAGTGCGATGAAGGAAGTTGAAGAGCAGGATAATTATCAATATCAAGAGCCTAGCCCTGCGAAATTAGACAGTAGCAGTAGCAATAGTGATGCGCAGTCTCTTGCAGATGAGCTAATGGGACTCGGTCAGCCTCAAGCTGATGATGACCTAATGAATATTGGACTACCAGAAACCAGTTCTCCGCTAAAAGTGAAAATGGAGCACCTCAGTGTTCTCGCTGAAAAAGAGCCCGCTCGTGTAGCAGAAGTCATTGCCCACTGGATCAGCGACAAAGATGCTAAACAACACTCATAGCGAGATAGGAAAAGACTAATGATGAATGAACTTGATATTAACTTAGATAATCTCGACCAAGCTGCCATGATCCTATTGAGCATGGGCGAGAAAGGCGCAGCGCAAGTGATGGCTCATTTAGACCGTAATGATGTGCAGCATTTGAGCCATAAAATGGCTCGCCTATCGAGCATTACTCAAAATGAAGCCGACTTTGTCATAGGACGCTTTTTTAAGCGCTACCAAGAGCAATCAGGTATTGCCCGCGCCTCACGCTCATACCTGCAAAAAACCCTCGATTTAGCCCTAGGGGATCGTGTAGCAAAAAGCTTGATAGACAACATCTATGGTGACGAAATCAAAACCTTGGTTAAACGTCTTGAGTGGGTCGACCCTAAGTTACTTGCCCGTGAAATCACCAATGAACATAGCCAACTTCAAGCGGTACTTTTAGGTTTATTGCCACCTGAAAGTGCAGCCCAAGTATTATCAGGTTTACCAGAAGCAGGCCAAGACGAATTACTGGTTCGTATCGCTCAATTAGGAGAGCTTGAGCGCGGTGTCGTTGAAGAACTGCGCCACCTCGTAGAACGATGCATGCTCATAGCAATGGAAAAGAGTCATACTCAAGTATCTGGTATTCGCCAAGTTGCCGACATTCTCAATCGCTTTGAAGGTAACCGAGAGCAATTGATGGAGATGATTAAGCTCCACGATAAAAAACTGGCGGGTGAAGTGGCAGACAACATGTTCGACTTTATTATTTTAGGTCGTCAAAAAGCGGAAACCTTGCAAGAAATCATGGCGCTTGTGCCTGCCGATACCTTAGCGCTAGCGCTTAAAGGTATTGAATCAGATCTTAAGAAAACCTTACTGCAAGCGTTACCAAAGCGTATGTCTTCAGCGATAGAAACCCAAATTGAAGCCATAGGCACAGTACCATTGAGTCAAGCCACAGCAGCCCGCAAAGACATTATGGAACTGGCTAAGCAAATGATGGACGAAGGCCAAATAGAATTACAGCTGTTTGAAGAACAGGTTGTTGAGTAATGAGCCCATTTTTGACTGATCAAAAGAGTAAAGCCATGAACAAGTCACCGCATTCTGACAGACGCTTTCGCCTCAGCGGCGAGCGTGTACGCCGTCACCAATTTAGCCCATTACATGCAGACGAGCTTGCCCAAAACCATGAAGAGCCATCATGGCAAGATTACCAACAAGCTTTTGATAAAGGTTATGATGAAGGCGTCGTAAAAGGTCATGAAGCTGGCTTAGTTTCAGGCCACAAAGAAGGCCAACAATCTGGCTATGCCGCAGGATTTAATCAAGGACGAATTGAAGGGCAATTAAAGGGTAAAGAAGCTATTGATGAGCAACTTAATAACTTAATTACGCCATTGTCAGCAATGAAATCTTTGCTCGAAGAAGGTCATACTCAGCAGGTGATGCAGCAACAGGAGCTGATTTTAGATTTGGTTCGTCGAGTATCAATTCAAGTTATCCGATGTGAACTGACCTTACAGCCTCAACAAATTCTTGCCTTAGTTGAAGAAACACTAGCCGCGATTCCTGATGCTCCCACTGACGTGAAAATTCATCTTGAGCCATCAGCTGTCACGCAATTGAAAGACATCGCAGCTGATAAAGTGCAAGACTGGACTTTAGTCCCTGACAACACTATCAGTGCGGGCGGTTGTCGTATTGTGGGCGATAAATCCGATGCCGATGCCTCAATGGAAACCCGTCTCAATGCCTGTTTAGATCAAGTAGAGAATCACTTAAAACGCACAGATATCGAGCAACAACTGTCATCAGATACAAGTGTCAATCAGGCAGCAACAGATACAACAGACGAAACTCGAGGCGCCAGTGAGCAGTAGTTCGGCTCAAACAAGCGCCGAGATAATTGACTGGCCGTCTGTGCCAGTGGCACAAGTGTATGGCAAGCTCACTCGAGTCAATGGCTTGCTGCTTGAGGCTGTCGGCTGCCAACTAGGTACAGGCGATCGCTGCCATATTGAGTGTCGCAATGGTGGAGTCGTCGAAGCTGAGGTTGTCGGGTTTTACAAAGACACCGTCTGTTTAATGCCAATTGAACACACCTCAGGACTGATGCCTGGCGCAAGAGTGATCCCTATTGCTGAGCGCTGTCAAATACCTGTTGGTAAAGGCTTACTTGGCCGTGTACTTAATGGCTTAGGTAAGCCACTTGATGACCTTGGCCCTCTTAGCCAGATACAAACCATTCCTATGGTGCAAATGAGCACTAACCCGCTACAGCGTAAGCCAATTACCGAACCTTTAGATGTCGGGATCCGAGCTATCAATGCTTTATTGCCCGTCGGCCGTGGTCAACGCTTAGGGTTATTTGCTGGCTCTGGTGTCGGTAAAAGTGTGCTGTTAGGCATGATGACCCGCTTTACTGAGGCTGACATTGTCATCGTAGGGCTAATTGGTGAACGTGGCCGTGAAGTGCGTGAATTTATCGAGCAATCATTGGGCGAAGAAGGTCGACAACGTTCAGTTGTCATCGCCGCTCCAGCAGATACCACCCCATTGATGCGTATGCGTGCCATGCGACTGTGCCATCACATTGCTTGCGCTTACCGAGATCAAGGAAAACGAGTTCTGCTATTAGTTGACTCTTTAACCCGCTATGCACAAGCGCAGCGAGAAATTGCCTTAAGCTTAGGTGAACCACCGGCAACCAAAGGTTATCCGCCGTCAGCGTTTGCCCAGCTTCCTAGCTTGGTCGAAATGGCAGGAAACGGCCAACACCCTACAGGCACCTTAACTGCATTTTATACCGTATTAACGGAAGGTGATGATCAACAAGATCCTATTGCCGATGCAGCTCGAGCCATCCTTGACGGCCACATAGTGCTAGATAGAAAACTGGCTGAACAAGGCCATTACCCTGCCATTGATATTGGCGCTTCGGTAAGCCGACTTGCAGCGCAAGTTGCCAGCGCTGACAGCTTGTCTCACGGACAAGTTTTTAGGCATTTAAATAGTAAATATCAGCAGGTGAAAGAATTATTGCCTTTAGGTGGTTATCAGCCAGGGCAAGATAAAGAGCTGGATATTGCAGTACAAGCGTACCCACAAATGGCCGCTTTTTTACAGCAAGCGACCCATAGTCAAGCAGACCATCAACATAGCATCAGCCAATTACAGCAGTTAGTTGAAGGTCTGGGTTACCAAGCACCTCCTTCGACTGAATAAGGCAGATGCAGCAGTACGTCATCGACCAAAGCGCATTGTAGAGATCGTAAAATGAAACAGCTTTTACAGTTATGCCAACAAGAAGAAAAGAAACTGCATCAGCTCAGCCAGCAAAAGAATGCCAGCCAACAGCGTTTGCTTGAAATCGCCCAGCAGCAGCAACAACTATCAAGCATGGTCAGCCAATATCACGCTTACCCACAACAATGCGCCAACCCGCTATTAATGCAAAATAGCGTGCAAATGATTAACGCAATTCAGCCCCTACAAAAGAAGCTCACACGTCAAAAAATATTATTAGAACAAGAACATCAAAGAGTGGATAAAATCTGGCGTAGCCAGTTAGGGCGCCAACAAGGCATTAATTGGTTCTATCAAGATCGTCTCAAACAACGACAAGCTCATATTAATAAACAAGAACAAAAACAAATGGATGATTTGGCCTGTCGATATCAGCTTAAGTAAACATACTTAAATGATGTTTTTTATTACCAAACTTCGTTTGGATTAACGTCGTGGCGCTTCGCCCACACCAGACTAAAAGGGAGTTAACTGCGACTCCCTCTTACTTTTCACTAAGAGCTACACCCCGCAGCTCCGGCGAAATTTAAACAGCAAAATTTCCAACGGAGAATCATCCAGCGCTAACCTACTTTTGTAGCCCGCTTCAGCAAGCTACAACTTTGGTTCAGTGAAGCTCTAACGCTTACGATGGGGCGTCCCTTCCCCTCGAAAGCTAGCCAGAATCTTACGTACAGGATGTACTAAATGCCTTGACGCACATGGATGTACGAGAAAGGCCATGTCTGGACTCACGAGATTTTCTTGCTTACCTCAATTCAAATGGAACATTAGAAGATCAAAAGCAGTGCGATTGTTATTACAGCGAATGCTTAAGTTGCAAACGAACCTTCGGGCACAATGATCCCCATTGAAATTGCTGAAATGCGTTGAAGACTCTTTATTTAAAGTAATAGCGAAAGCCTGACAGGACGTCAGGCTAGCTTTAGTTGG